>JBKHGK010000103.1:0-6702 GCA_046539705.1 Candidatus Brocadiia bacterium
TTGTTATAAATCTGACTGTGACTTTGCGATTCAAGTTTTCTGAAGTTGGTTTTAGAATAATTAACGTTTGAGGTTTGTGAAATATGCGGGATAAAGGACGGCCTGCATACGTAGAGCGGAAGGGGTACCTGCTGGATCTCAGTTCACTGACGACGCTGGAGCATCGCTGCCGTCCTGAACTCTGCACGGACGCAAGCGTCTGCTGTGCTGAACATGACGTATGGGTGGATCGGGCGGAGCGGGACCGTGTGGCTGAGTGGGGCTCGCGGGCGTCCCGGATGTTCGATTCTGTCGACCAGAAGCTCCGGGAGGTGGGCGATCCTTTCCGGCAGCTCGGCCCCGATCTGTTCGTGCTGGCCCGCGGCTCGGAGGGGATATGCGTCTGGGCCTATCGGGGGAATAAGGGGGAGGTGTTGTGTGCCCTGCACTCAGCGGCGCTGAAGCTGGGCCATTCGCCGGAGGAGGCGAAACCGGAGGGATGTATACTCTGGCCACTCTGTCTCTGTGGAGATGCCCCGCCGGAGGTGTCGGTGCAGCCAGGGGCGGAGCAATTTCCCTGCAACACGTTTGTGTCTGAAAGGACGCAATTGCACGGGGGGACCCGGGACTTGCTCATTCGGGCGGGGATCCTGGAACCCGGAGAAAAGCTGCAGTGACCTCAGCGGCGGCCTGTCTCATTCGATCCTGTATTTGTCCATCTTGTTGTACAGTGTCTTACGGCTGATATCCAGCAATCGGGCGGCTTTGCTGCGGTTATTGCGGGTGTATTCAAGGGTGCGAATTATCATCTCGCGTTCGATCTCCTCCATTGGTGTTCCCACCTTAAAAGAGACCGATGGATTATTGTTCTCGTCTTCCTTCCGGAACCGCGGAGGCAGATTGTCGCGGGTCAGCACGTCATCTTCGCAGACCAGCACGGCCCGCTGGATGGCGTTTTTGAGCTCTCGCACGTTTCCCGGCCAGTCTCTTTCCTCGAGCAGGGCGACACACTCGGGTGATATCCCCCGCACGTTTTTGTCAAACTGATTATTATAGCGTTTGAGGAACTCCTCGATCAGAAGAGGTATATCATCCGGGCGTTCCCGCAGAGGGGGGAGCGTTATTCGGAATACGTCGAGGCGGTAATAGAGATCCTCCCGGAATTCTCCTTCCTCCACCGCATCTTTCAGGTCGGCGTTGGAGGCGGCCACCAGCCGGGCATTGGTTCTGATCGTTTCCTGTCCCCCAAGTCGCTGGAACTGTTTTCGTTCCAGCAGTCTCAGCAGGCTGACCTGTACTTTTTCCGGTATGGAGGCTATTTCATCCAGGAAAATGGTGCCGTCATGCGCTCGTTCAAACTGTCCCTCCCGTTCCTCCGTCGCCCCGGTGAAGGCCCCCCTGACATGGCCGAAAAGTTCGCTGGCTACAAGATCCTGGGGCAGTGCGCCGAGGTTAACTGCACTGAAAGGACCATCGCTTCGCTGGCTGCGCCGGTGGATACTCCGCGCGACAAGTTCCTTGCCCGTCCCCGTTTCCCCGATCAGCAGAACGGGGATGTCGGTGCCGGCCGCCTGCCTGATCTGTCTGTATACTTCCCGCATCGGTTGCGAGCGGCCGACTATTTCCTCGAATCCCTCTGGCATTTGATTGTCCCCTTAATAAGCGTATTTTATGATTGGTGATCAGTAATCGGTAATACAACCAAAGGGTCAGGACAGGGCCGTTGAAAGGTGTTCTGTGTTGTTGGGGTGAAAGCCGTGATCTTCTGAAAGTGTCTTCAGACGTTTCCGGTCACCGATTGCCCGTTTGTTGTCTTCCGGGACTTTCGGCGTATCTGTGTGATCAGTTCGCATCGGCAAGTTGGCGGATGCGCTCCTGTCGGTCCCAGGTCATCAGTGCATTGATGATCTCATCGAGCTCGCCGCCAAGAACCTTTTCGATTCCAAATACATCGAGGCCAATACGGTGATCGGTGATTCTGTCCTGTGGGAAATTATACGTCCGTATTCGTTCATTCCTGTCGCCGGATCCTACCTGTGAGCGACGCAGTTCGTCACGTTTTTCTTTCATCTTCTGACGCCGCCGCTCGTACAGTTTGGTTCGGAGGAGTTTGAGGGCAAGTTTGCGGTTTTTATGCTGCGATTTTTCCTCCTGACATTTGACTGATACGCCAGTGGGCTTGTGCACAATTCGCACGCAGGAGTTGACCTTGTTGACGCTTTGTCCACCAGGTCCCTGCGAGCGCATAAAACCGATATCAAGGTCGGATGGATCGAGCTCAATATCAACCTCACGTGCCTCCGGGAGGACGGCGACGGTGGCCAGACTGGTGTGGATTCGCCCCTGTGATTCAGTTTTGGGGATTCGCTGAACCCGGTGTCCACCGCTTTCATACTGCAGCCGTTGCCAGGCCCCTTTTCCCTGGATGTTCACGATAAGATATTTGAATCCCCCCATATCCGTGCTACTTCGGTCCATCACTTTCATCGACCAACCGTATTGCTCGGCGTAATGCCCGTACATTTGGAACAGATCCGCGGCAAAAAGCGACGCCTCATCGCCCCCCGTGCCGCTGCGTATTTCCATAACTATGCTGCGGCGCTGATCCTCGGGGTCGTTGCACAGCAGGTCCAGAAGCTCATTGTAGACCTCGGATTCAATGTCCTTTGCGTCTTTCAGTTCCTCTTCGGCCAGCTGCGCCATTTCCGGATCGTCATCCAGCTCCTCCAGCAGCGCGTCGGCCTCCTGTTTTTGCTGGAGGGCTTCGGAGAGTCGGCCGTGAAGTTCCTTGAACTTGGAGAGCTGCCCGTGCTCGCGGGCCACCCGCGCGTAGCGCCGGCTGTTTCCGGCCAGCTCAGGGTCGGCCAGTTTTTGTTCCAGTTCACCGTGTCTGTCAACGGCGTCCTCGAGCCGGCCCCGGAGTTTTTCTTTCACCTGTTCGGTGATCTCCACCATGTTGGGTCACTCCCGTTACATAAAAACAGGGCAGCGCCGCATAACTGATTTGCCGGAGACGCTGCCCACGTGTGTTCGCCGTGCTACTGTTCGGTGTCCTCTTCGGCCTCCAGAAGCTCACTTTTCTTCTGTTCGATGCTTTCGCCCCAGCGCTTGTTGAACTTCTCAACCCGGCCCGCGCTGTCGACGAAACGCTGTTTGCCGGTGTAGAAGGGATGGCAGTTCGAGCAGACTTCCACTCTGATTTCGGGCACGGTTGCCCGGGTGGTAAACTCTTCGCCACAACCGCAGCTCACGTGGCATTCCATGTATTCGGGATGAATATCGGATTTCATAGCACTCTGTTCCTTATCATAGAGACTTTTCTCGGAAACCCCAATGGGTATTGTAGCGCAGCATCAGTTCTGCTGCAACCGGTCAGTGTATGCGCGAATCGCTCTGCCACATGTCCAGTTCGCCCTGGAAGTGGCTTTTCACGGGGCGTGTTGCCTCATCCAAAGCATCAAGAGCATCCTGAGGCAGATCCAGTTCCCCGGCGCGGGCGTTTTCCTCTGCCTGATCCTCGTTCCTCATTCCTGCAAGGACGCTTGTGACGGCGGGTTGATGCAGCAGCCAGGCGAGCGCCACGTCGGCCATCGGTTCGCCGAGATCAGCCGCAACTTTTCTCACCCCTTCTATGGCATCGAAGGTGAGCTGTTCCGCGCCCTCTTCGCCATGGCGGGCCTGTGGCCGATCGCCGGAAAAATGCCGCGTTCTGGCCCGCCCCTCGGGCACCTGATCGGCATTCCTAAACTTGCCGGCGAGCAGTCCCTGCTGGATCGGCGAGTAGGGGAGAATGCTGATATCATTGTCCACACACATCTGCTGAAGTTCGTCCTCAACACCGCGCCACAGCAGATTGTAGGCGACCTGGTTGACCTCCGTGCGAGCGCTCCCCATAAGCCGGGACAGATCCCGCGGCCCGAAGTTGGAGCAGCCGATCACCCGGATTTTACCCTCCTCCCGGAGTTCCTCCATGGCTCCGAGCGTGTCGTCAATTGGGATTTCGGCGTTGGGCCAGTGAATCTGATACAGGTCGATGTAGTCGGATTGAAGGCGCCGCAGACTGTTCTCGCAGCTTCGTTTGAGATCGGATGGGGAGAGATTATTCGGTGATACTTTGCTGGCGATTACGACCTCGTCCCTGTGGGAGCTGAGCACTCTACCCACAAGCCTCTCGGAATATCCATCGCCGTAGGATTCGGCGGTGTCAAAGAGGGTTATACCCCTATCGAGAGCTGTCTCGAGGGCGGCGACGGCGTCACTCTCGTCCTGCCGGCCCCATGTTGAATCGCCGACGATGGCCCAGCAGCCCATTGCAACGGTGCTGACTTCGATGTCAGTTCGGCCCAGTGTGCGGTATTGCATGGATTAACTGTGTTGAATTCAGGTCTTTCGATGCTCCGGAGGGGCGGGAAACGATCTCTGAGCTTACTATTCGTAGGGCATAAGGGCCAGGAATCGAGCTCGCTTTACGGCCTTCTCGAACATGCGCTGGTGTTTTGCGCAGTTCCCGGACCGCTTGCGGCTGAACATGCGTGCTTCCCCGGTGGTGAGCTTGCTGAGCCGGTCAATATCTTTGTAGTCAATGCTGTCGATGTTCTCCCGGCAGAAACGGCACCGTGTTCCACGATTGCTTCGGACTCTGCGTGATCTAGCCATTGTGCTGACACCTGTAAACTGAAAGAGAGGTCACTAACATGATTGAGATTAGAGGATGAATAAGGATATCCAAAGCCGGAATATATGTCAACCTCGGATTGTCCTGAGCAGCGCGTTGAACCGGACCGTGTGGTGCTGCCTCACCCCGTATATCTCACGAGTCCTCAGTGCGTCAGCTGTAAGAACAGCCTGCAGTTGCGGTCTCCCGGGGCCGCGGGACGAGCGTCCTTGTCTGTTCTTATATAATGGCGGACTGACGACTCGTGAGATATTGGGGTAGGGCAGGTCCGTTGAAAAGTATCCCGTTACCTCAGGTGGAACCGGTGATGTGGTGACACAGTCGTGATCCGTTCTTCATTTCTATACCGATCACCGACCACCGATCACCCCTTATTGTGAAGCTACCCGGCCATAGCATCGCCGGGGATTTCGTATTGTTTGAGTTTTCGATGGATGGAGCGGGGGGTGATGCCGAGTAGTTCCGCGGCGCGAGTTTTGTTCCCGCTTGTGAAACGCAGAGTCTGGAGGATGCAGCGTTTTTCAACCTCCTGCAGGCTCATGCCGGGACGTATCATGAACTCCTCTCCGAGTTCCGGGGACCCGGACAACTCCTCCGGCAGATCCGTGGTTTCAATTTTGGCGCCCTGGCACAGGACCACGCTGCTTTCAACAATATTCTCCAGTTGTCGGACGTTGCCCGGGTAATCAAAGTGTTTGAGCATATCGAGGGCTTCGGGTGTGATGCCCTCCACATCCCGGCCGGTCTGTTTTGTGTACTGGTTTATGAAGTGTTCGACAAGCAGCGGTATATCGTCACGCCTGTAGCGCAGCGGCGGGATTTCGATGTTGATGACGTTCAATCTATAGTAGAGATCTTCGCGGAAATTGTTCTCCTCGATGGCCTCCTGCAGATCCTGATGTGTGGCGGCCAGTATTCGCACATCAACGGGGATTTTTTCATGTCCCCCAACCCGCTGCACAAACCTGTCCTGAATAACGCCCAGGAGTTTGACCTGGAGTTCGAGGGGCATATCGCCGATTTCGTCCAGCAGCAGAGTCCCTCCGTCCGCCATTTCAAAGCGGCCCCTGCGTTCCTGAAGGGCGCCGGTGAAGGCCCCCTTCTCGTGTCCGAAAAGTTCGCTTTCCAGCAGGTCTTTCGGTATGGCTCCACAGTTCAGCTTGACAAATGGGCCGTCCGCCCGGGGACTCCTGTGATGTATTGCATGAGCCACCAGTTCCTTACCGGTGCCGGTTTCACCCTGGATGAGAACGTTGCTGGTCACATCTCGGACCATATCGATCCGTTCCCACACCCCGTTCATCGCCTCGCTCTGTCCCACCATCACCTGCCCGTTGGACCAGTAGCCCGGGATGGTATCATTGGCCTGATGGATGATCCATTCCTGTACCTCTTCGATGGCCCGTTTGGCCGAGTCCAGGAATTGGTCCGGGTGAAGAGGTTTGGGTATGCAGTTCCACGCTCCGGCCTTGATGGCGGCGACGGCCGTATCCATATCGCCATCTTCGACCAGGGCCAGCACCTTGCTGGCGGGCGCCACGTCCTTCGATGCGCTCAGAACCCGCAGGCCTCTGTCCGTGTCGTTTGAGAGGTCAATTACGATCAGCTCGGGAGAGGCGTCGGCCAGCCAGTGAAGTCCCTCTCCGGCCTCTTCGGCGGTGATTACCTGTCGGGAGTGTGGCTGCAGAAGTGATGAGAGCTTCTCGCGCAGAGATTGGTCCTCGGACACGGCGAGGGTGGTCAGCCCACTGGCGGACTCAACACCTGCTGGAAGAGAGTCGCTACCCATTTCATTCCTGTCCATTTTGACAAATTCCGTCACAAAGACCCGGGTCCCTGAGGTCAGAAATAACGGTTTAATCCCCGTTTATCCCTCTTAAGTAGATTACCTGAACTTATATGTACGTGTCAAATCCACATGATCGGGGAATTCGGCCCTGCGCCCTTAGCCCGTATATTTCACGAGTCGTCAGTGCGCCAGATATAAGAACAGCCAAAGGCGGGTGCCCCGCTCATGAGCGGGATACCCCAACTGCAGGCTGTTCTTA
>JBKHGK010000104.1:0-6679 GCA_046539705.1 Candidatus Brocadiia bacterium
CGGGGTTTGTTGGCGTCCTGTCAACCCCCGACTCCCTCCGGTCGCCGGGGGCTATGCTCTCAAACGCCCCTTTCAGGGGCTCGTGAATTGCGGGGGAGAGTCTCGCAACCCTTTCACTTTATCGGAGGAAATTCCGCGTCTTTTCTGCTATAATTTTATCCTTTTCGACCCGTTCGCATGAACCAATAACAGGCGACAAAGATGAAATGGGCAGCAATTTTTGACTGGGACGGAGTAATTGTGGATTCCTCGGACTATCATGAGGAGAGCTGGGAAAGGCTCGCCGAGGAAGAGGATCGGCCCCTGCCTCCGAACCACTTCAAGCAAGGGTTCGGGATGCGCAACGAAACCATCATCCCGGAGGTGCTCGGCTGGACCGAGCGGCCGGCCGAGATAGAACGGCTTGACCGCCGGAAGGGCGAAATTTATCGGGAACTTGTTGCCGAAAAGGGGCTCTCGCCCCTGCCCGGGGTTGAGTCGTTCCTGGCCCAACTCCACGGGGCGGAGGTGCCCTGTGCCGTCGCCTCCTCCACCGAACGACAGAATATCACGTTTGCACTGGAACAGATGGGCATGAAGCACGAGTTCGGCAGCGTCGTGGCGGGAGAAGATGTCGAAAACGGCAAACCGGATCCCGAAGTTTTCCTCACGGCGGCCGATGATCTGGGCGTATCGCCCGAAAAGTCCGTGGTCTTTGAAGACGCACATGTCGGGATAAAGGCGGCCAGATCCGCCGATATGAAGGTCATCGCGGTGGACACCACACACCCGGCTGAGGAGCTTGAGGAGGCGGATCTGGTGGTGAGCCGACTGGACACTCTTGACCCGAACCACATAACGACATTGCTTCTGGAGTGATACTGATGGCCGCTTTTTATATACTTATGGGGTTTACAGGCACCGCGCCATTGTAATAGATTGGCGATGGCTTTTTCTGCACCGCCACACAATTGTCGACATCGGTTCCGAACCGGCCAATAATCGATGGAACGCATGGTTCCTCAAACGGACGGTGTGGACCCGTTTCAAAGGAATAACGGGGAATGGAAAATGGAAAAAACGGCCAGACAGGACGACAGCTGCAGGTCCATACACAGGGCCATCTGGGATACTCTCACTGACGGAACGCCGGTGGTGGTGACCTCCCATGAACGGCTCGATGGGGACGGGCTTGGGTCGGCGCTGGCCCTCTGGCACGGCCTGCGCAATGAGGAATACGAAACCGTGCTGCGGGTTCCACCGCCCGTGCCGGAAGTATTTGACTATCTCCCCGGTGTTGAGGAACGCCTCCGGGATCTGGCGCATCTGCCATCGCGCTTCCACCTGGTGGTCATCGATTGCGGTTCTCTGGCCCGAACAGGCAAGTTGGCCGAGTATGCCAATCGGGCCGATACGATAATCAACATCGACCATCATGGTACGCACTCTCAGTTCGGTCAGCTGAACCTCATCCGGGAAAGCGCAAGTTCCAGCGGCGAACTCCTCTACGAGATCCTCGAACATGCCGGCGTCCCCATCACACGCGAAATCGCGGGATGCCTCTACACCGCCATTCTGACCGACACGGGACGTTTCTCCTACAGCAACACCAACCAGGCGGCATTCGACATCTGCGCCCGTCTCGTTCATGAAGGGGCCGACGCCCCGCGGATCTCCGAACGCATTTACTACTCCCCCCCCGCAAGGGTCGTGCGGCTTAAAGGATTGACCATTAGCAGCCTGCAGCTGGAGGATAATGGCCGGATAGCCACATGCCAGATCACCCGGGAGACTTTCCGGAACACCGGGACCCGTCCGGTGGACACGCAGGGATTTGCCGACATACCGATATCCGTTGCGGGTGTGGAAAGCAGCGCACTGTTCAAAGAACTGCCACCGGAGTATAATCCAGAATACATCAAAGTGAGCCTGCGCAGCCGACCCTCCATCGACTCCGTGAACGTATGCGCAGTGGCGGAGACTTTCGGAGGGGGCGGGCACCGTCATGCCGCGGGATGTGAGCTGGAAGGCCCGCTGGAGGAAGCCCGCAAACGCGTAGTCGACCTCCTCAGTCAACACCTGAAAGCATATCATGACAAGCCTTCTTGAATCGATAGATAGCCCGGATGATCTCCGCATGCTCACGACCTCTCAGCTGGAGACTGTGGCCCGGGAGGCCCGAAATCTCATCATACAGGTGGTCTCCAACACCGGGGGCCACCTCGCCAGCAACCTGGGTGTGGTGGAACTCACCCTGGCTCTGCACCACTGCTATGATTTCCGCAAAGATCGACTCCTGTGGGACGTCAGTCATCAGGCCTATACCCACAAAATTATCACCGGACGCCGGGATCGGTTCCACACCCTCCGACAGAAGGATGGTATCAGCGGCTTCACCGACCCGGCCGAAAGCCCCAGCGATCTGTTCAAGTTCGGCCACACCGGCACCAGCATCAGCAACGGGCTCGGACTGGCCTGCGCAGTGGAATCCAGGGATCAACCGGGCCGAACCGTGGCGGTGATCGGCGATGGCGCCATTGCCAGCGGTATGCCCTTCGAGGCACTGAACCACGCAGCGGAAACCGATGAGGATATCCTCGTGGTGCTCAATGATAACAAAATGAGCATCTCGCCCCCCGTCGGCGGACTGGCGCATTACCTGAGCAAAATACGGTCCTCCGACCCCTACGTGGGCCTGAAAAAGGAGATGCGTGAACTGGTCAGCCGCTGGTCCCGTGCCTTCGACAGCATCGATAAACTCTATGACCGTGTCTCGGAAGGCGTACAGACGGCTCTGACGCCCGGCGGACTTTTTGTGGAACTGGGGCTCGACTATTACGGTCCGGTGAATGGACACGATATAAAGGAACTGGTGGACCGTTTCCAGCACATGAAACGACTGAACGGACCCCGCCTCCTTCACGTGGTGACCGAAAAAGGCCACGGTTTTGAACCCGCCTCCGAGGACCCCACCGGGTACCACAGCAGCGGCACGTTCGAGCTGAACAACGGCGAAATCCCCTGCTCGCAGGACAGCCTGGAGCAGGAGGGGGAGGCCCTTGAACCGGAGAGCAGCGACAAACGGTGGTCCGACCTCATGGGAGCGGAACTGATCG
Organism: Candidatus Brocadiia bacterium; assembly: GCA_046539705.1. Classification (GTDB taxonomy): domain Bacteria; phylum Planctomycetota; class Brocadiia; order SM23-32; family SM23-32; genus CAZXYF01. The sequence goes on from JBKHGK010000104.1 coordinate 3,096, forward strand.
GCCTGGCCGAACAGAACCCGAGTATATGCGCCATCACCGCCGCCATGTGCGGGGGAACCGGACTCGACAGGTTCGCCCGGCTTTATCCCGACCGCTTCTACGACGTCGGAATATGCGAGCAACACGCAGTGGGCTTCGCGGGCGGTCTCTCGGCCGGTGGACTACGACCGGTGGCCTGCATCTATTCCACTTTTCTCCAGCGGGCCCGGGACCAGATTTTCCACGACATAGCGCTGCAACACGCTCCCGTCATCTTCGGTATTGACCGCGCCGGCCTGGTGGGAAATGACGGGGCCACCCACCACGGCCTGCACGATGTCGCGATGTTCCGGGGGCTGCCCGATGTGGTGGTCATGGCGCCCGCCGACGCGGCCGACCTGCGCCGTATGCTGGAACTCGCCCTGGATGCCGACTGCCCCTGTGCGATTCGCTATCCACGGGAGGACGTCCCCGCCTCCGACTTTAACACTGATCCGGACTTTGCCCTGGGCGAGGCCGGGACAGTTCGCAGCGGAAATGACGGGGCGTTCATCGGCTACGGCGCCATGGTGCCCAGAGCCATGGAAGCGGCCGAAATCCTGGCCGACGATGGCATGGAAATCACCGTCATCAACGCCCGATTCGCCAAACCGCTTGACCACCGGACCCTGCGGACGGTGATCGAAGAGCATCCGGCGGTGATCGTCGCCGAGGACCACGTGAGACCGGGAGGGTTCGGAGCAGCCGTGCTGGAGGAAATGACCGAACTGGGCGTCGATACCCGGGGTCTCCACCTCGCTCACGCCCCCGACCGTTTCGTCGAACACGCTTCGCGCGAAGAACAGCTGGCCGAACTGAAATTGAACGGAGCCGGACTGGCCGATCGGATGCGAGAGGCACTTGGTTAGCTCTACACGCGTAATCCCACTTCCGCCAGTTTGTAATGACGTCTTTGAGAATAAAGCCCGCTGTGTTGCGTTCTCCCGTGGCCCAAACGCGCCTGTCACGCATATTTCACAAACCTCAAACGTTAAGCATGCGGGCTATGATGAATCGGCCCGCACCTGATACGGGCAATCTTCCAGCCGCAAACGAAGACGTCCTTCGGCTGTTTTCAGATTCTCAGACGGGTTACACTCGACCGCTTCATTTCAGGATAAAATATGTCTCAGGAAACGATGACTCCCCGGGAACGATGGACGACAGTGCTGGACGGGGGCACTCCCGATCGCGTGCCCACGGACTACTGGGCCACCTCCGAAGCAACGGACAGGCTGCTGAACCACCTGGGGCTCGACACGCTGGAGCAAGCCAGGGCGGAACTGCACATCGATCCCCTGCTCATCGTTGGCGGACGCTACACCGGCCCCCGGATACCGGAGAACGAGGATGTCTTCGGATGCCGGTTTGAAAAGGTCAATTACGGAACCGGCACATACCGGGAATGCATCCACAATCCTCTGGCCGAGTATGACACCGTTGAGGAGATCGACGATAATTACACCTGGCCGGACCCTGACTGGTGGAGCTACGACCATCTGCCGGAACAGATCAAAGGCCGGGACGACCTCCCCGTTCGCGGCGGCGGGTCCGAACCTTTTCTGATCTATAAAAGACTCCGGGGGATGGAGCAGGGCATGATGGACCTGGCGCTGAATCCGGATATCGTACATTACTGTCTGGACCATCTTTTCGACCTTGCCTGTGAATCAACGCGGCGAATATTCGAGCAGATCCCCGATCGGGTGCTCATAAGCTACGTCGCGGAGGATCTCGGGGGACAGGAAGGATTGCTCATAAGTCGTGAACGGATAAAGGAATTCCTCCTGCCCCGCATGAAACGCATGATGGATCTGGTTCATCAGGCCGGTGCATATGTTTTCACCCACACCGATGGCGCCGTGCGGGATGTCCTGCCCGACCTCATCGAGGCCGGCACGGATGTCCTGAATCCCATTCAGTGGCGGTGCCCGGGCATGGAACGAGAGGGTTTAAAGCGGGATTTCGGAGACGATCTGGTCTTCCATGGAGCCGTCGACAATCAATATACCCTGGCCTCCGGATCGGTCGAGGAAGTGCGGAAGGAAGTACGGCACAACATCCGGATTCTCGGCAGGGGCGGCGGATATATCCTTGCCCCGTGTCACAATATACAGAGCGTGAGCCCACCGGAGAATATCGTGGCCATGTATGAGACCGCGTGGCGGGAGGGATGGTACTGACCGGGAACTCAGGTCCGCACCACGGAAACTCCCTGCCGTCCCGGGCTTCGAAACCACAAAGTTGGAATATCCATTGAATTACATTTAACCAGTTTGAATCCGCAGTGAACAACAGAGGAGGAATACTGATGAAAGCTAAAGCTGCAGTCCTTACGGAATTTGACCGACCGCTTGAGATACGTGAATATCCGCTCGTCCCGCTTTCCGATGGCGAGGTGAGGGTGAAAATAACCTGTGCCGGCGTCTGCGGCAGCGATGTTCACATGTGGCGGGGCAAAGACCCTCGCACCCCGGTGCCGATGATACTCGGACACGAGGGCGTGGGCGAGGTGGCGGAGATCTCCGGGCAGAAAACGGATCTTTTCGGCCGGGAGCTCAAAGAAGGCGACCCGGTGCTGTGGGAACGGGGTGTGATGTGTGGAGACTGCTATCAATGCACCATAAAGAAGGAACCCTCCCTGTGTCCCACCAGAAAAACCTACGGGATCTCCTATTCCAGCGACAATCCCCCGCACTTCCTCGGCTGCTACGGCGAATATCTCCACCTGCACGCGGGCCAGCCGATGATCAAGCTGGACCTGGACGCCAGCCCGGAAGTGCTCGTCCCCGCCACCTGCAGCGGTGCCACGGCCGCCCACGCGGTCGAGCAGTGCAACCTTGAACCGGGCGACTTTGCCGTTGTGGTGGGGCCGGGACCGGTGGGTCTGTTCGTGCTGGCACAACTGCTGGAGGCGGGCGCCGGCGAAGTATGGGTCGCCGGCACGGACGCCGATGCCTCCCGGCTGAACATGGCCCTGGAGTTCGGGGCGGCCAACACCCTGAACGTTGACGCGATGGAGATGGACGAGATCCGCGAATGTCTGATGGATAAAACCCGGGGGGTGGGGCCAAACCTCATCATGGACTGCACCGGATATGCTCCCGTCACCACGCAATGGATCGATCTGCTGGCCCACGGCGGAACCTATGGGATCCCCGGAATAGCAACGCCCCAGGACAATATCCCGGTTGACCTGTTTACCAGCATAGCCCGGAAAAATGTCAAACTCCAGGGAACCTGGGTCAGCGACACATCCCACCTGTGGCGCGCGGCCAACCTGGTGGCCGAAGGTCGATATCCCTTCGACCGCCTGATAACTCATGAATTTTCTCTCGACGAAGCCACAAAAGGGCTTGAGGTGACCGAGAGCAAGGAAAGCGTCAAGGCGATACTGAAACCCGGGCAGTAACTCAACTATCACCCCCTTCCGGGTCAACGGCGAGAAACGCTTCCCGCAGCGCGTCTTTGCAACCGCGCCCGGGCCAAAACTCAGGGCTCCTGACCCGAAAGGGTTAGCCCGCATATTTCACAAACCTCAGCCGTTAATTGTTCTCAAAGCAATT
>JBKHGK010000105.1:0-6641 GCA_046539705.1 Candidatus Brocadiia bacterium
GCTGAAATTGCTTTTAGAACAATTAAGGATTGAGGTTTGTGAAATATGCGGGTTAAACGCGCCAGAACCGTTGCCGGCCGTGCAATACTGGTGGTGCTGGCGCTTGGTGTATTCAAGGGGATGGTGGGCTACATGGCCGGTTCGGTGGCCCTCCAGGCCGATGCGGTCCACACCTCGGTCGATCTCCTGGCAATATTCGCCTCCTGGTTCGGGCTGACGCTTGCCACACGCCCGGCCAGCAGTCGTTTTCCGTACGGATACTATCGGGCCGAGACACTGGCTGCACTCGTTGTCTCTATAATAATCGTCGGCATGGGAATTCTATTCCTCAAAGAGGGGATAACCCGCCTGACGCATCCCCCCGAGTTGAGTCACCCCTACCTGACCATGGGAATGGGTACGTTTTCGGCCATAGCCGCGCTGCTTATTTCGACCTGGGAAAAGCGTGCGGCCGATGCAGCGGGGTCCCAGAGTCTTGCGGCAACGGCCGCGGAAGCACGCATGGACGCCCTGTCCTCCTGCCTGGTCCTTATCAGTGGAGTGGCCGCAGCGGCGGGAATAGCCTGGCTGGATGGAGTAATGGCGGCCTGTATCGCCTGCTTCATCATGGGAGTGGGCGTTGTCAACATCAAACATGCTGCCCTCAGCCTCATGGATGCGTCGGTCAACCCACAGCTCGAACAGGACATTAAGGATTTTCTGGCGCGCGTTGAAGGAGTGCACAATGTGGAAAAAGTTCTCCTGCGTCGCGCCGGTCCATTCTACTTCCTGGACGGCCACATCCGCGTCGACCCTGCCCTGAAGGTGGAAGAGGGGCATAAAATCGGGCACCGAGCTCAGCGTCTGGTGAGAGATAAATTTTCCACCATTGAGGGGATCATGTTCCACATAGAGCCCGACCCGAGCTGCGAGGAAAAATCATAATGGCAGAGTGGTGCTGGTAACGTTGCATCAACAGCGTCCGATCCGCACATCAGTCACTGTCAGCGTGGGGAGGGGCCCCCGCGTTGTCCGGGCCGTCCTGCCAGAGTTCCGAGATGGTGCCGTTGAGTTTGCTGAAACTGACCGGCTTCGATATGACAGCGTCAACCCCCTCGGGGCGTTCTCCTGCTGCATCCATCATATCGGCAAAACCGGTCACCATAATTATCGGAAGATCCGGCTGCTGTTTCTTGATCTCGTGGGCAAGCTCATCCCCCCCCATCTCCGGCATGGCACGATCCGTCAACACCATATCAAAATCCCCCGCGTTGAACTTCTCAAGGCCGTCCGCACCGGTATCGGCGAGTTCCACATCATGACCGACATTCTGGAGCATCTCCCGTATTAACTGCCGCTGGTTACTTTCATCCTCCACCACCAGGAAATGCAGCGGCGGCACGGCCCCGGAGTCGTTCTGCGTGTCAGCCACCTCCTCCGACTCTCCTTCGGAGAGAGGCATACGGATTTCAACCGTGGTACCCTGCCCCGGCTGGCTGTCAATATCCATCTCCCCCTCATGTCGCCCCACAATTCCCCGTGTCACCGCCAGCCCAAGGCCCCTCCCATTAACCCCCTGCGTGCTGAAAAAGGGCTCAGTGCAGCGCTTTACTGTCTCCGCGTCCATACCAGCCCCATTATCGGAAACCCTCAGCACAACCTCCGATTCATCACAGTGCGTAGTCACGTGAATATGCCCTTCCCCTTCTATAGCATCCACCGCATTAAAGATAAGATTCGTCAACATCTCATGAAGTTCCGACTCGGCCCCCAAAACCTGCGCCTTTCCATCAAGATCCGTCTGGAGACTAATATCCTTGCCTTTGGCCTGAGCCTCCTGTGTCCATCTCGGTCGCGTCATGGATACGGCCTCCTGGACCACAGAACTGAGGTCCACCACCGCGTAATCAGCATCATCCTGAGGCTTATAGAACTTTCGCATCCGCCGCACCGTCTCCGCTGCGTTGCTCGCTGCAGAACTTATCAGGCGCAAATACTCAAGAGCTTTATCTCTGTCCTCAAGTTTATCCGGGTTGTCGATAAGCCGATCGGTGAATCCGCTGATCGTTGAGAGCGCGTTGTTAAAATCATGCGCTATCCCGCTGGCCATGGTGTTGAGCGCCCGTTGTCGTTCCTGGTCAATGAGCTGTTTTTGCGTATTCTTCAGATCCGCAAGCGTCTCCCTCAGCTGCCGCTCCATCCGTTTCTGGTCCGTCACATCCGTCATAACCGTTGCGAAAGTTCCCTTCGCAGGACAGAACGCCGAGATGCGCAGGGATTTCTCAAATGGCGGAAAATACGTCTCGAATTCTATTGACTCTCCCGTCTCGACCACCGACGTATAAACATCAAGCAGATAGGCCTCGCCGGTTTCACAAAGCTCACTGGCGCGGGATCCCACAACTTCCTCCGCCGGTAATCCGGCAATCGACTCAAAAGCTGGATTCACCTGCTCAAACACGTAATCGGTGGCCATCCCCGAAGCATCGCAAACGATGCTGTGAAGTGCAACCCCCTCCCCCATCTCATGAAAAAGCGAACTGTACCTCCGTTCCTTCTCATGAATCCTCCTGAACACGCAATAAAATCCATATGCTATCAATGCCAGTCCCCCGGAGGCTATAACGACCTTCAGGTAGGGATTCAACAATCCGGCCACCGAAAGCAATTGCTGCGTGATGTCCAGCAGAAGTGCGAGGCCAAGCATGACCCAGCCAACGGTAAGACAGCGCACCTCCAGCCGGCGAATCAACATCAGGCCGGCCACGACGACTGCCAGAGCCGCCCCGTCGAAAAGAACGCGTCCCAGCTGGAAGTCCCCCGTAAAAACAAGCGTGGAGACCCAGACCATTACCATGAGCCCCGATAAAAGCACAAACGCGGTGATAGACTTGCTCCGTGAAAACATCTTTGCCCCCCACCTTTGCAGCTGTTTTAAAAAAACGGGACCAGGACACACTCTACACTCTACGATCATAATTTCCAAGTCAAGGGTCCGGGGTAAAATAATTTGTGAGGGCATGCTTCGTCACTTTCATTCTCAGAACCGAGTTTGACGCATAAATTGGGGCTCTGTAGAATAAGCTGCATCGTTTCCGGCCACAGGGTACAGAGAAAATGATCAAACTCCAAAAGACATCCGCGGGATACGTAGTGCCGATGCTGGTCACGCCGGGGGCCAGCCAGAATGCGGTCCGAGGAGAACACGCAGGAAGGATGAAGGTGGCTGTAACCGCTCCACCCGAAGGGGGAAAAGCCAATGATGCCCTCACCGACCTGCTTGCCCGCAAACTGGACGTGAGCAAATCCAACATCACAATCCTGTCCGGCCACAGAAGTCAGGAGAAGGAGGTCCTGGTCGAGCGCGTATCGAGTGACGCGCTCGACGCTATTATATGACCGGCATCAACGGTGATTACACGTCGGTCATGGGGTGTGATACTGTGTATCTCCAGTCCGGACACGGGCTATACACTGGCACAGTTGCCACGCATTTCCACACTCACCATGAGCGCTCTATCTTCCCGCGATGCCACACAACACCTGAACACGCACAAGCGGTCTGTCGCTCAATCGCAGCCGGGAACGCCCCCCTCTTCACCTGCATGAGCTGACATCAGAACGGGACCTCTTTGATGGAATGAACAGAGCTCAAAGCACAGATTTCACGCATATAAATGATCTACGACGCACCCTCTGAAGGAGTCAGATACGATGAGTTACAAGGACACGATCAACCTGCCCGATACTGATTTTTCGATGAAGGCAAGTCTTTCCAGCCTCGAACCGGCAATGCAGAAACGCTGGCGCGATATGGATCTGTACGGACAACTGCGCGAATCCCGGAAAAACCGGGACAAATATGTGCTCCACGATGGCCCGCCCTACCCGACCGGAGAACTCCACCTGGGCACGGGGCTGAACAAGGTGCTGAAGGACTTTTTCGTACGATACCATAACATGCGCGGTTACGACGCCCCCTATGTGCCGGGCTGGGACTGCCACGGACTCCCCATCGAGGTGAAGGTTCTGGACGAACTGGGCGATAAACGGGAGGAGACCTCCCGGGCGGAGATCCGCAGACGCTGCCGGGAATATGCCCTGAAATACCTGGATGTCCAGAAAGAACAGTTCCGATCGCTGGGTGTGGAAGGTAACTGGGACGATCCCTATCTGACCCTCAGGCATCAATACGAACGGGGAACGCTCGAGGTATTCGCCGAGATGGTCGACCAGGGATTCGTCTACCGGGACCTTAAACCGGTGCACTGGTGCCACCACTGCCGAACGGTCCTGGCCGAAGCAGAACTGGAATACGAACAGATAGAGAGTCCCTCGATCTACGTGAACTTTCCGCTCATGCGGCATGCCCGGCAGGCGGCCGCGGTGGACCCGTGGAAGCTCTTTGACCTGCACGGACACGATGAGGTTCACGTGCTGATATGGACCACCACGCCATGGACCCTGCCCGCCAACCTCGCCGTCGCGGTCCATCCGCATGCACGTTATTCGGCGGTCCGCTACCAGCATCCGGACACCGACGAACCGGTGGTGAGTATCATGGCAACCGACCTGGTGGATGTCGTCCTCTCCGGGGCCGGTGTCACGGACTACGAGATCGCCGGAACGGTCGATGGTGATGATCTGGTGGGACTGGAATATCACCATCCCTTCCTGGACAGAAAAAGTCCCGTTGTGCCGGCCCGTTATGTGACTCTGGAGGAAGGCACAGGTTGTGTACATACCGCCCCCGGACACGGGCTGGAAGACTACCAGACCGGCCTTGAGCACGGCCTGAACATTTTGAGCCCCGTCGACGCCACGGGTCACTTCACCGACCGGGCGGGACAGTTCGCCGGGCAACACATCGAGGAAGGCGACCACAACATAGTCAGCCTTCTGGTCGAGAAAGGGCTGATGCTGCATCATGAGCGGGCCGTCCACTCGTATCCCCACTGCTGGCGATGCCATCGCCCCGTCATCTTTCGGGCCACCAACCAGTGGTTCGTGAGCATGGATCATGAGGGCTTCCGGCGACGCGTGCTGAACAGCGTGGACTCCACCCGCTGGGTGCCGCAATGGGGCCAGGAGCGGATGAGAAACATGGTGAAGGAACGACCCGACTGGTGCCTTTCCCGCCAGAAATCGTGGGGCGTTCCCATCCCCGCATTTTACTGCGAGGATTGCGGTGAGGTGCTGCTCAACCGGGAGAGTGTGCTGCACGTGGCCGAGGTTTTCGGCGAGAAAGGCGCCGACAGCTGGTTTGAAACCGATCAGGCGGATCCGTTCCTGCCCGATGGAACCACCTGCCCTCAGTGTGGCGGCGATAAATGGTCCAAGGAGACCGACATCTTCGACGTCTGGTTTGAGAGTGGCTCCAGCCATCACAGCGTCTGCCGAAAACGGGACGAACTTCAGTTCCCGGCCGACCTCTATCTGGAGGGGACGGATCAGTACCGGGGATGGTTCCAGCTCTCCCTGCTGCCCTCCATCGCCGCCTGGGACACTCCCCCGTTCCGTTCGGTCATAACCCACGGCTTCGTCGTCGACGATGAAGGTAAAAAGATGTCAAAGTCAGCCGGAAATTTCATCAGCGTGGAGGAGGGTATCGAGGAGTTCCACGCGGAAATACTGCGTCTCTGGATGCTCAGCGTGGACTATACCGACACCATCAGCGTCGATACGGACTACATCCGCAACAACATGGTGGATGCCTATCGGCGTATCCGTAATACGTTCCGCTTTTTCCTCGGGAACCTGCCCGATTACGTGCCGGATGAACACTCGGTGGACCTGGAGGAGATGCCCGAGCTCGATCGATGGGCGCTGGACACCACAGCGCGGTTGATCCGGGATATCACCGGCGCCTGGGATGAGAACGATCTGCACCGCAGCTATACCCTCCTGCACAATTTCTGTGCCGGGGAGATGAGCTCGGTCTATCTGAACGCCGCCAAGGACCGCCTCTACTGCTCGGCGGCGGACTGGGATGACCGACGCAGCGCCCAGACCACCATGCATAATATTCTTCTGGTGCTCACCCGCCTGTGCGCACCGGTTCTGGTACATACGGCCGAAGAAGTCTGGGATCATATCCAGTATCCGGATGAAGACGTGGAGAGCGTCCACCTGACCCACTGGCCCGAGGTCCCCGAGGAGTGGATGGACCAGGAACTGCACGAGCGCTGGGATCAGCTCCTCGCCGTGCGTGACGATCTGGACCGGGCCATTGAGACTCTGCGCGATACCGGAGATGTCTCCAACAGTATGGAAGTGACCGCCACCCTGTGGAGTGAGAACGCGGACCTGCGGGGTATGCTGGCCGAACGAGAGGATGTGCTGACCGAGCTGCTCATGGTCAGTGAACTGCACCTGCCGGCCGATGAACCGGATCCGGAGATGCGGGAAGAGATGGTCGAGGCCGAGAAGACCCGGGGCCTGTTCATCCACGTCCGACCGAGCGAACACGAAAAATGCGCGCGGTGCTGGAATCTGCGCCCGTCCGTGGGCACAAACGATGAATATACCGACCTGTGCGAGCGCTGCATCCGAGCGGTTCGGGAACAGGGATGACCCCTCAACCGTTTTTCGCATTCACCAAACGCCCGGACGGCCGGGATATGGTCGGCTCCTCCCCTTATTGTATCCTCAACTATGGCTAA
>JBKHGK010000106.1:0-6629 GCA_046539705.1 Candidatus Brocadiia bacterium
CAGATACGGGGTTACAGTCCGCATAAACCCATTGGACGAGGGGCTCGCAGCACGATATGGGAAGTCGAACGCGAGTCCGATGGCCACATCTTTGCTTCCAAATGCATCAAGGTGCGCAATGAAGAGGACAAAAAAGCGCTGCGCCATCTTGAGAACGAGGATTCTGTACTGAAGGATCTACACAGCACCGAGCACGTACCGCCCCAGATCGTGAAGCGCTATAAATTCATCCGTGTGCGCCGATTTTTTCGGCTTAAGGGGGCCTGTCTCATGTTGAATCGGGTACCCGGACCCGATCTTGAGAAAGACAGCGATTATCCGATCGACCAGAAGATCACCATTATGGAGCAGACCTGCAGGGCTCTGGAATACGTGCACATGAAAGGTTACATACACGGGGATCTCAAACCGGACAACATCCTGGTGGACGATGATGGGAACGTAACACTGATTGACTTCGGGTTCGCCGCCCCCATAGGAACCGACGTGGATGGCATGAAAGGCACGCGGGGATTCATGGCTCCCGAACAGAACGGCGGTAGCCTGCAGCCCGGCACGGACATTTACAATCTCGGGGCCACCATGTATCGGCTGTTCACCGGGGAAAGCCTTCCCTATGTGATTCCCAGTGGAACCGGGAGAGCGGGGGACGGAGTGGCGGGAAAAATTGACCCAAAACCCCCGCACCACATCAACACGGATATCCCGACCGAATTATCGAAACTCATACTGAACTGCTGCGATCCCGATGGGACCGGGCGCCCTCCTCTGCGAAAAGTCAAAAACAGGCTGCACGATATCGCCCTGCAGGTGCAGCTTGTCGAGTAGAGAGCGATTGCCCGCAATTGACCGCCGGACGGGCGTCTGGTAAAACAACAGCTGAAAGGGATGATCCATTCTGGACTTGCCTGAAAGGAGATAACAGTGGAAGCGAAAGTGCTGGGAAAGCCTTCCTTCGGCCGGATTGAGGTAACGCTTGAGCCGACCGAGAGCATTATTGCCGAGAGCGACGCCATGGCCAATATGGCGGGTGATCTGGATATGACGGCGCGCTTTAACGGAGGGTTTTTCTCGGGTCTGTCGAAAAAATTCCTTGGCAAAGAATCGCTTTTTGTGAACGAGTTCACCAACAATAAATCCCGGCCGCGACAGCTGGTACTGACCTCCAATCTGCCCGGGGACATCCGAGAACACAGGCTGGAGGGCGGTGGTATATGCATGCAGCCCGGCGCCTACATTGCCTCCACGCCCGATGTTAAGCTCGGCGTGCAGTGGGCCGGTTTCAGTTCCTGGATAGGTCGGGAAGGGCTCCTGAGGCTTGAAGCAAAAGGCAACGGCTCCGTCTGGTACGGCGCTTACGGGGGGATGCTTGAGAAGGAAATCGACGGCGAATATATCGTGGATACCGGCCACCTGGTGGCCTATGACCCGCAGATTAAACTGAAGGCTCAGCTGGCCGGAGGCCTGATCTCGAGCCTGTTTGGTGGGGAAGGGCTGGTAACCCGGCTGGAAGGACACGGCACGGCCATAATCCAGACCCGGACCCTGAGTGGACTCGCCAGCTGGCTCAACCCCAAACTGAGGTGATCACATGGATATTGACATAATAAAAGGTCCCGGCAACGCCGCCGCCAGCTGCACCCTCTCTTCCGGCGAGACATGTACCGCGGAAGGCGGGGCGATGATTTCGATGAGTGGAGAGATGGACATACAAACGACCACCCATCAGCGTGGCGGAGGAGGCGGATTGCTGAAGGCCGCCAAACGCGTGCTGAGCGGCGAATCATTCTTTTTGAACCATTTCACCGCCGGCCCGGAAGGCGGCAATCTGATGCTCAGCACAACATTGCCGGGCGATATGCTCGCCCATGATCTTGAGAACACAGGACTTGTGGTGCAGAGTGGATCCTTTGTGGCCTGTGAAGAATCAGTCGACATGGACCTCGGCTGGCAGGGGATGAAGTCGATGTTCTCCGGCGAGGGACTTTTCTGGATCGAACTCTCCGGTCCGGGACAGGTCATCGTAAACTCGTTCGGCGGTATTTACCCCATCAACGTCAACGGCACGGAAATCGTGGATACCGGACACATCGTGGCTTTCGAGGAGTCACTCAGTTTCAGCATCAGCAAGGCCGGCGCCAGCTGGGTGTCCTCCATACTGGGAGGAGAGGGGCTGGTCTGTCGATTCGAGGGAACCGGCACCGTCTGGGCACAGTCCCATCACCCCGTCGGTTTCGGGCGCACTCTCGGGCCCATGCTCAAGTCCAGAAACAACTGAGGAGAGATAGATGAACGGAAATGGCATGACGGACGCTGACAGCTATGACCACCGGATAGACTGTTCGCCCGATTACAGCTTCATCACCGTGAGCGTGCCCGCAGAGCACTCCATAAACGTCGAGGCCTCGGCAATGGCCACGATGAGCACAAATATGTCCATGTCAACGGGAATGAAAGGCGGCCTGTCGCGGGCGTTGACCGGGGAGTCCATTTTTATCAACCAGTTCACCGCGGAAGGCGGAGACGGTGAGATTGGCATAGCACCACCCGCTCCAGGAGAGACGGTCTATCGTCGCCTCCAGGATGAGACTATATACCTGCAGAACGCGGCGTATGTGGCCTCCACGCCCGGGGTGGACACCGACACCAAATGGCAGGGGATGGTCAAAGGGTTTTTCAGCGGTGAATCGCTTTTTCTTATTCGGTGCCAGGGGACCGGTGATCTGTGGTTCAACAGTTACGGGGCAATAATGGAAGTGGATGTGGACGGTGAACATATAGTGGACACCGGTTTTATAGTGGCCTTCACCGACGGACTGGACTACAACGTTGAACCGCTGGGCGGGTTTAAATCCTTTTTCTTCTCCGGGGAGGGGCTGGTCTGCCGGTTCCACGGGAAGGGCAAACTCTGGATCCAGACGCGCCAGGTGCCGGCCTTCAGCGGGTGGATTCGGCCGTACCGTCCGGAATCATCCAACGACTGACCAGGATCCGAATTCCCCACGCAAGGGAAACGAGCAGACAGGCGAGCGCAAAGACGTCGCCAGTCCGCGTGTAGAGCGTTCGCGCATCGGTCAGTTGCACCGGCTGGGCCTCCACTCCTGCTACCTCCCGGCGCACGCGCCGATCCCCGGTCCGCTTCTCAACCGCGCCGTACACCTCCCCCAGCGGGCTGATGAAACAGGAGATGCCGGTGTTGGCCGCCCTGATCACCGTCGACCGATTCTCCACCGCCCGGAAAACGGTCATCGCCGCGTGCTGGCGGAGCTCGCCCGGATAGCGGTACCATCCCTCATCGGTCAGGTTCACCAGAAAATCCGCCCCCCGCCGCACGTAGCGGCTCATCAACTGCGGCATAATCGCCTCGTAGCAGATGGGCGCCGAGAAACGCTCGCCCCCCGGCAGCTCAAACACCACAGGCTCGTCGCCCGGCGTCAGGTTGCGGGTCATGGGCGTAAAAACGCCGAGAAAGGGAAACATGTCGACGAGCGGCACGTATTCTCCAAATGGAACCAGATGCATCTTGTCATACCTCTCCACATAATCCCCCTCGGGATCGAGCAGGACGGCGCTGTTGGCCGCGTGCTGCACGTCAAGGCCGTACCGGGCTTCACTGACGTATCCCTCCTCCCTTGCAAAAGTCGTGGGAGCTCCGACCAAAAGGTGGCTTCCCAGCTGCCCGGTCACCGATGTCAACACCTCTTCGGCAAATTCGCGCAACGCCCGTGCCTCGGGATCCTCATACAGCTCCGGCGCCACGTTGAGGTCCACCTGCACCGTTGTCTCCGGCCAGGCCACCAGATCGGGATTCCGGCCCCTGAGCCGCAGGGACAGCTCCCGGGCTCGCGCTATCTCACGGCGTATATACTCATCCCGTTGTTCCCTGTGCCGGGCAACTCTGCGTTCAAGTTCCCGCCGTTCTTCTTCGGTGAGGGATTCCCCGTCCTCCTCCAGTCTCTTCCTCGCCCGAACCACCCCGGGCGGGGTGATCAATTCCTCCACCAGGCGGGGAAAATTCTGCTGCACCACGCCCACCACCGGGCCATCCTCAAGCTCAATCGTGGACCTCCTGAGATGCCCCGCAAAAGCAACGAGCCCCGCGACGGCAACCACGATTCCGAGCCGGACAATGCTTTTCACAGGCAGGGTTCGGGCCGATGAACCATCCGTGTCCTTCCCCAAATCCGGCCCCGATTTCATGGACAGAAAGACGTCGGCCACCGCTGCGTTGATCAGCGCGAGGAGAAAACTGACGCCATATACCCCGAGAACTTCGGACACCTGGATAAACGAGGTGAAACGATGTTGCGTATACCCTATCAACAGCCATGGGAAACCGGTGGCAAATCGTGCTCGAATCAGCTCCAGCCCGACCCACACTCCGCCAAATAACAGCGGCCACGCCGCTGGATATTCCCCACGCATCATCGGCGCCAGCAGATACCCCACGCTGAAGTACGCGGCAACGTAAAGGGAAAGCGCCACCCAACCCCCGATGGTCACCGAAGACAGCCAGGCAAGAAGTGGAATACACGCAGTTGCCCCGGCGACTCCGGCACAGAGCAACCGGGATCGGGTCCCCTTCACCGAATTAACGGCAATGAGGCCGGGCACGAGGGCGAAAAACCCAATCCATCCAAAATCAGCAGGAGGAAATGACAGGTAAACAAGCCCTCCGCTGATGGCGGCCAGCAGCAGGCCGCGCAGGGGCACATTGGCGCGCCCTGTCGTATCTTCGGTTCTTTCATTACTGTTCATCTGTAGATTTGCCTGTCCTCGTGATTTATTGCCGCAGCACTTTGCCCAACAGAAGGATAGAGATCAGGAACGTCGCGCCGTTTCCGCTCCACATGGCCACGGACACCGGAAACATTCCCACTTCCGCCGCCACCTGCCCGAATATCATGAACGGATAGAAAAGCAGGAGCATAATCCCGAATCCGATCCCGAACGCCACCATGATGCTGCGTTTCCGGGTGAGTATGCCGAGTGGCATTCCGAGCAGCGCGAAGAAGAAAACGGCAAATGAGAGGGAGAGCCGCCGGTGAATCCTTATTTTCAGTTCCCGGAACTCCTCCTGTACGTCCAGCAGATCTCGTTGCTTCTGCACGTCATCTATGGGCTCGTCCAGTGAACGACGCTCCTTCTCCAGGGCATCGATATC
Source organism: Candidatus Brocadiia bacterium (assembly GCA_046539705.1). Taxonomy (GTDB): domain Bacteria; phylum Planctomycetota; class Brocadiia; order SM23-32; family SM23-32; genus CAZXYF01. The sequence goes on from JBKHGK010000106.1 coordinate 5,165, forward strand.
GTTACGCAGCGACGCCACTGTGTCTTTCAGATTGTTGATCTGCCGCCGGGTTTCCTCTATGGATCGTTTGGCCTCCCGCACCTCCTCACGCTCTTCCTCAAGCGTCTCCCGTGCCTCGCGGAGATTTTTCTGGAGTTGGGTCGTTTCCTCATAATCCTCATCATCCTCCTCATCCTCTCGGGCCTTCTTCAGCTCGCCCGTATAATCCCGTATTTCCTCTTTGATCTCCTCGACCCTTTCTTCTGCCCCCTGGAGCTGCTCGCGTTTTTGTTCGAGCTCATTCTGCAGGCCTCTTCTCTGCTGTTCCTCAAGCCTCTGGCTTTTTTCCTTCTTCTTTCGGATCGCGGTCGCTATTTCACCCCTCTGAGATTTCAGCCTGTCCAGCTCATCCCCCAGCTCGTCCTTCTTCTGATCCGGGTTGGCATATGTTTTTTCGTGCCCGGCCACCTCCTCACTCAACTTCCGATAATGCTCCACGAGTCTGCGCACCGGCATATGCTTCACCTCGTCAGTCTCTTCATCCAGCTCGGGAGCCACCCGGACTGGAAGACTTATCGAACTGGCCTCCCAGGTACCTCGCCCGCCCCTCTCCCCCTCCACAAGCTGTGTGATTGAACATCTCCTCAGGGCTATATCGATATATCCTGGCCGGTTCTCATCTTCCTCAATAGTCCCTTCGGCTGCCGTAATGACCGTGCGCGGTATTCCGCGATTGGACGTTTCTACGATAAAGAGATCCTGCATTTTACCGTTGCTGTATTTCTCATACTGGACCGTCAGAGGACTGACGGTGAACTGTTTGCGGACACTCATGGCCATACGGTCCTTGAGGACCTGCGTGAGCGCATGATGTTTCTCACGCTCTATCTGCCTGCGCGCCCTCGGGACGCTACCGAAATGGAAGTAAGCGGCCACGAGGCTCAAAATCAGCCCGCCCAGAAGCACAGGGGCCATGATGTGGAAGAGGCTGACGCCCCCCACGCGGATCGCTATAATCTCGTTATCAGCGGACATCCGCCCAAAAGCCATCGCGATGGATGTCAGAAATGCAGCTGGCATAACCCACGGCACCGCGAAGACTATGATATGTTGTGGTAGCCCCCCCAGCCGGACCACATCAAGCCCGTCGTTCAAAAGTTGCACGCAGAACCCCAGCAACATAATGAGGAGCAGTGCCATAAAAGCGGGCACAAAGGCTTTAAGAACCTCCTTCACCGTGTATGATTGCAGCTTGGTCATCATGATGGGCTGGGATAATAACGGGCAGAAGTGAACAGCTATCTGAGGTGCGGCACATATGACATCGCTGGTCTATCATATCGCGAATCGCCATAGAGGGGCAAACCGGAGGGGGAACCTGCTCCGGCAGAATGCAGGCTGTGTCGTCTCCGACAGGTCCGTTCGCAGTGGAATCACAACAGCCCCGGTCACGAGCACCGGCCATGGCATCCCCATCAACGCCGCC
>JBKHGK010000107.1:0-6613 GCA_046539705.1 Candidatus Brocadiia bacterium
AACCTGTCTGTGACTTTGCGATTCACCTTTGCTGAAATTGCTTTTAGAATAATTATCGATTGAGGTTTGTGAAACATGCGGGATAGCTGGACACCACACCCGGTACTATCCGGAGGAATGTCCGGCGGAGCGGCGCCTGTCCTTCTCCCCGGGCATCACCACCAGCCGGTGGCCGGTGATGGGGTGATCCACAACTTTGAGGGAAGTCTGGTAGGTTGAGGAGAGTACTTCCTCATCCATGACGGCGTCTGGATTCCCCTTCCGGCATACCGTTCCTTCCCGCATCAGGACAAGTTCGTCGCAGAACTGTGCCGCCAGGTTGAGATCGTGGGTGACCACCACTACGGCGATGCAACGGTCATGTGCGAGTCGCCACAGCAGGTCGAAGATGTGGGATTTATGGTGGATGTCCAGTGATGCTCCCGGCTCATCCAGAAGCATGGTGCGGGGGTCCTGCGCCAGGATACTGGCCACCAGCACTCGCTGCCTTTCACCACCCGAGAGGGTGGAGAAGTGCCTGTCCTGCAGCGAGACTGATTCGGTCTCCACCAGCGCCCGCGTTACTATACGCCGGTCCTGTTCGGTCAGCAGGCCGAACGCCCCCTGATACGGATAGCGCCCCTGTTCGACCACCTCTCTGACCGTGAACTGGAAGGATGAACCGGTGCTCTGGGGCAGAAAGGCCACCTCCCGGGCAAGGTCCCTGGGCCTGTAATCGTCGATGGGGCGGTCGATTATATGGACCGCACCCTCGTCCGGTCGCAGTATACCCGCCATCAGCCGCAGGAGAGTGCTCTTGCCGGAGCCGTTGGGGCCGACCACTCCGAGCATCCGCCCTTCAGCGGCCTGCATGGAGACCGATTTCAGCTGGAACTGGCCCTCACGGTATCGGAACGAGCATTGTTTCACTTCCGCTGCCGGGCTACTCATGTCAGAACCTCACGTCCGGTTCGGAGTCACCGGCATGGCGAATCCTGATGGCCAGATTCCCGGACCCATTCGGGATTTGAACTGTCAGTTCGCCTCCCTCGGTGGACAGAGAATCCGACCGGAGAGTTTTGCCGGTTTCGGTATCCAGTGCCAGCAGCTCGTATTCGCCCCCCAGCATAGCGTTGAAGTGGAGCTTTGCCGCATTCGGTTCGCTGTTTTTGCCCGGAGATCGGTTTTTTCCCCGGAGCCACAGGTACGCGCTGCGGTTGTTCAGGAGCCCCTTCACGCGCATCGTCCCGCCGCTCCCTCCGGGTCGCTCCGTATCAATGAGACGGTAATTGGCGTTTCGTCTGTCCATGCCGCTGGTGAAACGTGCGAGTGGGATATAGAGATCATTGAGTTCGTGGGGCATGATGTATGAATCCCACCACCACGACATCACGTTGCCGGCGGTTGGCAGCAGGGCGGTTGCCCACATGGCATCGCGGAGACCTTCACCATGAATGTCCTCTTTAACTTCGGTCATATCCGTGCTGATGGCGTATTCCGCGACGAACCAGGGCTTGTTGAAATCGCTCAGTTCGTCATATCGTTCCGTGATGAACTGCTCCATCTCCTCTTCATATGCGTGGAGAGGCATGAAATCTATATTGGGCAGCTCCCAGAGCTTCTCCTCGCGCATATTCTCCGAGAGGCTGGTTGTGACCATGTGGTCGTAGGGGTCGATCTCCTTAAGGTAGTCGCTCATCTCCCTGTGCCACTCGATGACGTCGTCGAACCGACGATAGCGGGTGAGATCGACCTCATTGAACAGCTCCCACGCGAACAGATTTGTGGCGTGTCCCCAGCGGGCCACCACGTAATCGAGGCGTTTTTTGAACAGCTCCCGGGCACGGGAGCCGGTGAAGAAACTGGAGGCCACAAAGCAGGGCCCATCGTTGTCGCGGTTATACGGGTTATCGTCCCATGATTCGCCGGTCAGCATACCGTGGTAGATCAGCACAAGCTGCACCTGGATGCCGGCATCCCGGGCCATCTCGATGATGCGATCCAGGCGTCTGGCCGCCTTCAGATCGTATCGGCCGGGGGCGGTCTCAAGCTGGAGGTTCCAGGGGCACATCCATATCCGCACCCAGTTCTGGCCGGTGGTTTCCATGCGCTCAAAATACGGCCCGTAATCCTGGGTCCAGGCAACGTTCTGGCCGAGGGGATAGAAAAAATCGCCATTGTCAAACTCGAAAAAACGACGATCCTGGCGGGAGACCTGGACCGGTCCACGTTCCCGTGAATCGGTGACGTAGAACCACCTTTCGATGTCGCGGATCTCCCCGTCCTCGGTCTCCACGCGGACTCGGAACGTCCAGCGTCCTGTGCGGGGCGGGGAGAAACGGACCAGGAAGATGGGCCAGTCCTGCCCAAACCGATCGCTGTCGGCGTATCCGGCCATAAACCCCGCGATCTCGTAGCTCCGTCCGTCAGGCCCCTCAAATTCGGCCCTGACCCGGACGTCGTCGGGGTCGAACAGGTTGCCCTGGGCCTCCTCGAACTGGACGCCCACCTCAAAGGTCCGCCGCCGACCGATGCTGCGGGTGGGCTGGAACACATCAAGGGAGGAGGGAGGCTGGTCCCGCAGCTCATCCGGTGATTTCACCTGAAGGCGAAGGTTGTCCAGGTGAAGAACCTGGTCGGAATCCTCACGTCCCTCTATAACTGCGTAAAAGTCCTTCATACGCTTTGTTTCGCCGGAATAGGGCGAGTCGCTGCGGCGCGTACGGAGCTCCTCACCGGTGCACTCGACGTCCCGGTTCCAGCCGCGATCGAGGCTGATAAAATCACTCTGATGCCATCCATCGCCCTCATCTTTGTAGGCAAAAGCGATGCGCAGATCATCGGCCGAGGCGTGTATGTCGAGCTTGAGACGTTGGATGTCATCAACGTTAAGGGACGCATTACGGCGCAGCAGTACACGCTCCTTCTGCATGAATCGGGGACTGAGCCGGAGACTGTGCTCCCCGTGGGAGACCCTGGAATCAACCACGGAAACCTCCGCCGGATCCCCGGCGGCATCCACACTCCAGCCGGCCTGGGGGGTATCACTTTCAAACGAGTCCCACCTCATCATTCCGGGGTCACGGGGGTTTTCGGATTGATCCGATGCGTCGGCAATGTTGCGCGGGCCGGTAATTTGTTCCACCGGGTCAGGTAGAGATTCCGGAGGAGAGCTGGCAGCGCCCCCCACGGGCGTTATGATTGCCGCGATCAGCAGGCAGAGAGCGGCGTAGATGGGGCGGAACACGGCGTGTGTTCCGCACCGCTGGGGTGCGTGTCGGGATGGGCTGATAAGACGATGCACCATGAGGAACTCCATTGGGTGAGGAGGATTACCCATGGAAGCATTGTAAACCGTCTTTGATCGGGCCGTCAAAACCGGACGGTTCGTTTGACAGATCAGGGTTCCGTTATTATAGTTTTCTACTCAAGAGAGATGATTGGGGGTGTTGGTCGGGAGACCTGTAAATCTGCTGAGGGCGGCTTGACTCCGCCCTCTTTGCCTGTGTGACGGAACGCGCTATCAGCATTTTCACTATAAGGAGAGTTGTCAATGTCGATCAGAGTTGGAATCAATGGATTTGGACGTATCGGACGGCTTGTGTTTCGGATTATGATGGACCGCGATGATTTTGAGGTGGTTGCAATCAACGACCTTGCCGACCCTGAAACCCTGGCCTATCTGCTGGAATATGACAGTGTGCACGGGCGGATGGATGCGGAGATCGATTCCGATGAAAACGGTATCATTGTGGATGGCGAACATTACGACGTTCTGTCGGTGATGGATCCGACCGAGCTGCCGTGGGACGAAGAGAACGTTTACTTTGCCGTGGAATCAACCGGTGTCTTCCGCTATCGGTCCGGCGAGAAGGGCGGCTACGGAGATCATCTGAAGGCCGGTGCCGAGAAGGTCCTGCTGACCGTTCCGGCCAAGGACGAAGTGGATGCCACGATCGTCCTCGGTGTCAATGATGATGCCCTGAGCGCCGATGATAAGTGCATCTCGAATGCCTCGTGCACCACGAACTGTCTGGCCCCCATCACAAAGGTGCTCAACGACAGCTTTGGCATCGAGAAGGCCCTGATGACCACCGTGCACGGTTATACGAACAACCAGAGCACCTGCGATACGATCAGTGGCAAGATTCGTCGCGGGCGGGCAGCGGCGGTGAATATCATACCCACCACCACCGGTGCCGCGCAGGCGATTGGCACTGTGATTCCGGAACTCGATGGTAAGATGGACGGGATGGCAATGCGTGTGCCGGTTCCCTGTGGATCAATCGTTGATCTGACCGCGCAGGTGGAGACCGAAACGAGCATCGAGGAGGTCAACGGGGCGATGAAGGCCGCTGCGGAAGGGCCCATGGAAGGTTTTCTGGCCTACGAAGAGGACGAACTGGTCAGCACCGATATCCTGGATCGGCCCGAAAGCTCTATTCTGGACAGCGTTCAGACCAACGTCATCGGCAATATGGTGAAGGTCCTGAGCTGGTATGACAACGAATGGGGCTATTCCAGCCGGGTGGTCGATCTCATGGCCCGGGCTGCGTCCATGTAACAGTCTGCGCTCTGAGATGCATTTCAGGCGTTTTAGAAAAGGGGTGCTTCTCCGAGGAGCACCCCTTATTTTACAGATAGAAACGTGTATGGAGGACTGCGGATATGAAGACGATAAAGGACATTGCAGGTCAACTTGACGGCAAACGGGTGTTGATGCGCGTTGACTTCAACGTGGCGCTCGACAAGGAGACAGGGGAGATTACAAATGACCTGCGGATCAGACGAGCGATACCGACGATCAGTTACGCCCTTGAGCACGGGGCGGCCGTGATTCTGATGAGCCATCTGGGACGACCGGGTGGAGAACCGAATGCCGCACTGAGCATGGATAAGGTGGCCGAACGGCTGGGCCAGCTGCTCGAAAAACCGGTGGCCTTTGCCGGCGACTGCATCGGTGAAAAGGCGCAGCAGAAGGCAGAAGTGCTGGAAGCCGGCGATGTGCTGGTGCTGGAAAACCTCCGTTTTCACGCCGGTGAGAAGGGCAACGACCCGGAATTTGCAGGCCAGCTTGCGGCGCTTGCTGATGTGTATGTGAATGATGCCTTCGGAACCGCCCACCGGGCGCATGCCTCGACCGCCGGCGTGCCGGCCCATCTCCCTTCATGTGCCGGGCTCCTGATTGAAAAGGAGCTGAACAACCTCTCAAAAGCCACCTCCGACCCCGATCATCCCTATGTGGCCATTATGGGCGGGGCCAAGGTCAGTGATAAGATCGAAGCCATTCGAAACCTTCTCAAGCGGGCCGATACCCTGCTTGTCGGCGGAGCCATGGCCTATACCTTCCTGAAACAGCAGGGCGTCAACATCGGAGAATCAATGGTGGAGGAGGATAAACTGGAGCTGGCCGGGGCGCTGCTCGAGGAGTATCCGGACAAAATTATGCTCCCGGTGGATCACGTGGTGGCGGCGGAAATAAGCGCCGACGCGGAGGCTCAGACCTGCGGACAGGACATCCCGGAAGGCCTGATTGGACTGGATATTGGGCCGAATACGGTGAACCAGTATGCGGCCGAGATAGCCGAGGCCGCCCTCGTCACCTGGAATGGGCCGATGGGATACTTTGAGATCGATCAGTTTGCCGAGGGTACAAATGCAATCGCCAGAGCACTGGCCGACTGTGGTGGGATGACCATTGTGGGCGGCGGCGAAACGGCCGAGAGCGTGGAAAAAATGGGACTGCAGGAAGATGTGTCTCACGTATCAACCGGCGGCGGGGCGTGTCTGGACCTGCTGGCCGGGAAGGAACTTCCGGGGATCGTGGCTCTTGACAAGGAGTGAATGTTGCGTCAGGACCGATCGCTCAAGGTAGCCCCCGCCATAATGGACGCCGATCTGGCCCGGATCTCCCGGGCCGTGGCGGAACTGCAGCGAGCCGGCGTGGATTGTCTGCATGTGGATATTATGGACGGCCACTATGTCCCGTCACTGGTGGGAGGGCGCCGGGTGGTGGCGGCGATCAAACGGGAGGCCGATATCCCCGTGGACGTCCATCTGATGGTCTCCAATCCGGATGAGGCGGTGCATTGGTTCATCGACTCCGGGGCGGATACGCTGCTGTTTCACCCTGAGGTTGCCGACGATGCGCGGGGCACGCTGCGAACGATTCATAATGCCGGCAGACGAGGCGGGATAGTCTTGAACCCAGGTATGGATCCTGACGTGGGTGAGGGACTCTACGAGGTGGTCGACTGCCTCCTGGCCATGACGGTCGTTCCGGGGAAGAGCGGTCAGGCCTTTATGCCGGAGGCGTGCACGGTCATCCCGGAGCTGAGAAGGCGCTGTGGACCGTCCACCGATATCTACGTTGATGGCGGGATAGACGTCGAAACGGCCCCCACGGCCGTTGAAGCCGGGGCCAACGTCCTTGCCGCGGCGTCGGCGTTTTTCGCCTCGGAAAGAAGCTACGCTGAAACGGCGCGTCTGCTCCGGGGGGAAACGGAGGATAAAGATCAATAGCAGTCGGTGGCCATGATAATAGAGAAGAAATCGGGAGGGGGTTCGGTGATCGATTATCGGTGGCCGGTTGTTGAGGATGGCCCGAAGGGGCGCTTGAGAGAGAGGGCGGGGG
>JBKHGK010000108.1:0-6513 GCA_046539705.1 Candidatus Brocadiia bacterium
TTAAGTTTTGAAATCTTTTCAGGTGATCCGACCATCGAGGATAGAGAATCCGACAATCCGAAGAAATCTCTTTCCGTTGCCATGCGGACGCTCATAGGAATTGCTCTGGCAATAATCACTGTGTCCCTTCTGTGGGTGGATCACGCAGGAAGCGAGTTTCTCTCCCCTGGCGTTTTCAGGGATATGATGGCAAACGGGCTCGTGATGGCCCTTGTCACCTCCCTGGTCGTCTGGCTGGGGCTTGGCGAGTATGCCGGTCTGGCGGCCGGGACGGGGGTGACGTTGCCCTGGCTCGGGCTGGCGGCGGTGGGCTCGGTGGTGGTTCTGCTGCAATGGGCCGGCTGGGCGGCGCTTGCCGGCGGGTTCGAGGCCTGTCCGACCTGGCTCCAGCAACCGGGGGTGACGGTGATGGTGGCGATGGCGGGCGCGACACTGTCGGTCGTGGGCTGGAGAGCGATAAGGGGGAAAGTAAAAGGCACCGCCGGCTCTATGGCTCACTTCTCAGGGGGGCTGTGTTATGTCATGTTGCCGTTGAGCTTCCTCGGAGGTATACGGGTCAACTGGGGCACCTCCGCCGTTCTCACGCTGCTGGTGGTGAGCAAGTTCACGGACGTGGGTGCCTATTATGTGGGAAAAACTGTTGGTGGCCCAAAACTGGCACCGGTGGTGAGTCCCAACAAAAGCTGGGCCGGGGCACTGGGCGGGATGCTGGCCGCCACCGTGGTGGCCGTTCTGCTGAGCCAGCTTGGTTGGACCAGACTGGCGGGAGGAGAGGCCGTCGCGTATGGTATACTTATGTCCGTGGGCTGTATCGTGGCCGACCTCGCCGAGTCAGCGTTGAAAAGAGAGGCCGGCCTCAAGGATTCGGCCAACCTCATACCGGGCAGTGGCGGTATACTTGACGTGGCCGACGATGTACTGTTTGCTGCACCGTTTACCTACCTGTTCTTTGCACTACTCTACTGATTACCGGGAGGCCGCGTTCCCAAAGGACGCGGATGAATGTGCAGAAGGAACTCACATTGTCCAGCAACAGGAATGTGTTTAAGCTCTTCGGCCCACGCGATTCACATCTGCGGAGGGTGCGGGACGCCTTTGATGTGAAAATTACCGCAAGGGGCAATCGACTCATTCTGGAGGGGCCGAGCCAGGCGGTGGAGTCCTGTTGCCGGGTGCTCGAAGAGATGCAGCGCAGAGTGCGGGATAACGCACGGCTGAATCCCGAAATAGTGGATCAGATAATCGATACTGGCGGCCGCACTGCTGGTGCAGCGGAGGCCGAGGGGGAATCATTGGAAAGTTTCGACGACGGAAAAGGCCCGCGTCCGGTTACTGCAGGCCAGGAACGATACGTAGAGAATATGATGCACAATGACATCGTGTTCTGCACGGGTCCGGCGGGGACCGGGAAGACGTATCTTGCGGTGGCGGTCGCACTGGACTATCTGAAACGCGGTGAACTGACTCGGATCGTGCTGTGCCGGCCAGCCGTTGAAGCGGGAGAACACCTCGGTTATCTACCCGGCGATATCCGCAGCAAAGTAAACCCGTATTTGAGACCTCTTTACGATGCCCTGCATGACCTGATGCCTCCCAGGACGGTCAAGGATTACGTGGACAGCGATCTGATCGAAATTCTGCCCCTTGCTTTCGTGCGGGGGCGCACGCTGGATAACGCCTTCATAATCCTTGATGAAGCCCAGAACTGTACTGTGGATCAGATGAAAACTTTCCTGACGCGTCTGGGTAAATCCGCCAAACTGGTGGTGACCGGAGACATAACTCAGGTTGACCTGCCGCATTCCACCCGCAGCGGGCTCGTGGATGTGCAGGATCGTCTGGCCGGGATCAGTGGTATCGGTTTCTCGCGCCTGGAGCGGAGTGACATCGTCCGACACCGACTGGTCAAGGAAATTGTCACCGCCTATCAGCAGGAGTCATCGCCCGAACGCGATAGCCTTGCCCATAAGGCGGCCCCGGGAAATGGAGGTACAGGGCATGATTGAGGGGGAAAACGGTAATGAGGCCGGAGATCTGGCGCGCGAAACGCACGGGGAAGAATCCACCTCGGACTCCACAAATGACCGAAAGCTGTTCCACGAGGATAACGCAGGACTGCTTCTGAGCAGTCTGCTGGTCGTGGTCGGAATCTATCTTATTTTGATCAGTGGCAAACCCCCTCTCAAACTTCATCTGGGAGATGTGGCGCGAAAGGATCACAGAGCGGAGGTCGCTTTTGAAAGCGTCGATATCGACAGAACCCGACGTCTGCGGGAGGAAGCCCAACGACAGGTCCCGGCGGTCTTTCATGAGTTTGGTGAACAGCATCAGGCCTCGGTGAAAGCCTTTCTGTCGGCGGTGGAAAAGGGGGAATCGCAGGCCATTCGCCAGCTTGTGAACGATGAAGCAATCCAGGACGATATCGGCCCCCTGCTGAAAACCTTCCGCCAGCAGAGTGATGCTCTCAGAGAATCCCTGAATGATCTCGGGCGCCATACCGTGGTTCTTCCTGAGGAATGGGAGGAAATACACCAGGATGGGCGCAAATCATTGGTGATCGTTGAAGGAGAGGAAACGGAGAAAGAAATTGATCCTGACTCCGTGGTACTGCTTGAGGAGGAAGATAATGCCTTTGCCAGCGAGTTTGCTGATTGCCTTGAGTCATTATCGGACGAGGAGAGACAGCGCGCGCTGACCCTCCTGGCTCGGGCCCTTGAGCCCAACGTGAGGCTTGATAGAGAGGCCACCGTCTCGAGGGAGAATAGGGCCGCCGCCGAGGTCGAACCAGTAACCATTCATTTCCCCCAGGGGGCGGTGATACTGAAACAGGGCACCGAGGTACGCCGACAACAGCTGGAGAACCTTCGGGCCGCCCGTCGGAGCTACGAGGAGAGCTCCGCCGGCCGACGCGATCGGCTTCAGAAACGTGTGGGTCTCGCAGTAATACTGCTGGTTCTGGTGGGAGCCGCCGGATACTACATCTATACATACCGCGCGGACCTGATGCGCAGCCGCCTGCAGCGGGTGTCATTTGGTGTGATGACACTGCTGATGGTCGGTATCGCGCGATGGCTCGTGGTATCGGACATGTCGCTTTTGCTCACGCCCGTGCCGCTGGTCGTGATGGTTATGTGTCTGGTCTATGATCAGCGATTTGGCTTTGAGATGGCGGTCTTTTATGCCCTGCTGGTGGGACTGGCACAGCGCGGCGATGCCCTCTCATTTGTCGTGCTCATGCTGGGATCGATGACGGCGGCGTTTCTGACGGGGTTCGTCCGGCGACGAGGAACGCTTATAAAGGCGGGTCTGTTTGTGGGGGCGGTGCACTGGGCGGCGGCCATAGGGTTCGGCCTGCTGACCGGTGATGGAAATCTGGAGCTGAATTTACACTTCTGGCGAACCCCCCTGTTCATCGAGGCGGGCTGGGGACTGGTCAACGGCGTGATGACCGGCTTCCTGGTCAGTGGACTGCTCCCGGCCATCGAACGGCTGTTCGGCGTGACCACCGATATACGGCTGCTGGAATGGAGCGACCCGAATCAGCCGCTGTTGCAGCGCCTCCTGCTGGAGGCCCCCGGCACTTACCATCACAGTATGCTGGTGGGAAGCCTCGCGGCCGACGCCGCCGAGGCCGTCGGGGCCAATCGACTGCTGGCACGGGTCAGCGCGTATTTTCACGACATCGGGAAACTGAAAAAACCGGAGTATTTCAGCGAGAATATACCTGAGGATACGAAAAATCCCCATGATGATCTCGCCCCGACAATGAGTAAATTGATCCTGACGGCCCACCCCCGGGATGGGGCGGATATGGCCCGGAAAGAGGGTATGCCACCCGAGGTCCAGCGGGTCATCATGGAATCCCATGGCTCCACTCTTACCCGGTTTTTCTGGAACAGAGCCAAAGAAGAAGCCGCTGATAATGATAAGGAACAGCCCGCCGAAAGCACCTTCCGCTATCGTCTGCCCAAACCCACCAGCAAAGAGGCCGCCTGTGTTATGCTGGCCGATTCGGCCGAAGGTGCGACCCGGGCTCTGGAGTCCCCCTCGACCAAAAAGGTCGAAGAAAACGTGCACGAGATCATCATGGAAAGACTTCATGATGGGCAGCTCGATGAATCGGGACTGACTATAACTGACCTGAAACGTGTCGAGGAAACCCTGGTGCGGGGAATTAATGCCATGTTTCACAAGCGAATCAGATACCCCGATCAGGAGGGAGAGTTGCAGGGGGAGGAGAACAATGGCGAAACGTCAGATCGAGATTAGCGACATGAGTGAGAGGGAAATCTGCGCTCAGCCGCTGTTGAATGAAATGGTGGACCTTGTGCTGGATGAGGAAGGCGCCCCGGAATTCGTTGATCTGAGCCTGGCGGTCGTGGATGAAGAGGAAACCCGCCGGGTCAACCGCGAATTCCTGGGTCGCGAGGGTACCACGGATGTGATTTCGTTCCCGTATGAATGCAGTGATGAACGGCTCTGTGGCGAAGTTGTGGTCAACGCGGATGAAGCGCTCCGTCAGGCGGAACGAACCGGACATGCCCCGGCCGAGGAACTGATGCTTTATGTGGTCCACGGAGTTCTGCATCTGCTGGGCTATACGGACTACACTCCCGAACACCGCAATCGGATGAATCGAAAGGCACTGAAAGTTCTTGAAAAGGATGGTTATACGTTGAACGAGAAGACTCTACTGGAGGAGATATAGTTGTTATCCGGAATTCTGGTTGCATGTATTTGGGCGGCCGTGCTGCTGCTTGCCATGACTGAGACGGCCCTGTATTTTGCCTCAAGGGCCAAGCTTGAGGAGGCTATAGAGGATATAGATCGCCGGGAAAGGTATGTGAAATATCTTGACCGCGCCGGGCCCGCCCGCTACGTATGCGTGGGAGTCAGGGTTCTGGCCATCTGCGGCACTATGGCTATCCTGGCGGGCTGGGCGATACAGAAGGGCACTGTCGGGACGGTGTATGTGATCGGCGGGGCCGTTGCGCTTGTGGTGGCGGAGATGGCCGGACGCATAGCCGGGAAATCGCTGTCGACGTTCGTGCTGATCTTTTCCCTGCCCGTCCTGCAGGTGTGTCGAATTCTGCCGGGATCCGGGGCGGGAGGCGAAGAAGGGAAACCACAGGAGTCCGGCGAAAAGGATGAAAAAGTGGTTGACGCGGCAATGGAGGAGATAAGGGTGGCCATCCGCGATGCCACCACCGAGGGCGCCATCCATGCGGACGAAAAGGATATGATCGAGGGGGTCCTGGAGTTCGAGGATGTGCAGGCCCACGAACTGATGAGCCCCAGAACCGAAATCGAATGCCTGGAGGCCGATCTGCAACTGAACGAGGCACTGAAAGCCCTCGCCGATTTCCATCACACCCGTATCCCCGTCTATGAGGAGGTCCGGGATAAAATGGTGGGCGTGCTTCACCTCAAAGACCTCGTCCCTGTGCTGGCCCGGGATGAAGGGGGCGATATTGAAATCAGAGAACTGGTTCAACATCCCTATTTTGTGCCGGAAACGAAAAGGGCCGTCAGCCTGCTGCGGGACTTCAAACAGCGACATATCCAGATTGCCATCATTCTGGATGAATACGGCGGAGTGACCGGGCTCGTCACTCTCGAGGACATCATGGAACAGATAGTCGGGGAACTTGAAGAAGGATTCGAGGCCGAGAACATCGAGGACCGGATACGTGCACTGGGGTCCGGGGCGCTCGATGTGGACGCGCGCCTGCATGTCGATGAGGTGAATGACCTGATGGGTGCCAACATCCCGGAGGATGAGGATTACGATACCATCGGTGGTTTCCTGCTCGCACAGTTTGCCAGCGTGCCCGAGGAGGGCGAGGAACTGCGCCACGACGGCCTGCGTATCAAAGTTCTCCAGAGCAACAACAGACGCGTCCATCGGGTCATGATCCAGCGGACCGAGGACGAGGAAGAGGAGTAGAGAAGAAATCGAGAAAAAATGGAGAGGACGGAGTATCGATGGAGAACATGGGCCCGTCGGTTGCGCAACCTTGGAAAGACAGGCGGTTGTTGAGCCCCTGAAAGGGGCGATCTCAGACGTGGCGCAGCGGGGGAGGGCGGGGATACAGGACCGATCACCGATGACCGATCACCGATCACCGGATGCCATGAGGCGAAGCCTCTTTCGGAGTGCGGTGGCCATGCCACCGCTTTCAGCTTCAGCGTATGCAATACGGAAAACGCAGGGAAAACGTGGTGATCAAGGGAGATCCGGAAAAGTCAGGTTGTTTTTTTGGACCCGATCAGGATGTCCGGAGCGGTTCCCGGCCGTCCCGGCGTCCCCGGATGTTAACCCGTATATTTCACGAGTCGTCAGTGCGCCAGCTGTAAGAACAGACAAAGGCGCTCGTGTTCTTATACCGCAACTGCAGGCTGTTCTTATAAATGGCGTTCTGACGGCTCGGTCCCGCGACTGCGGGACCAAACCGGTGTTGTACTGGTTCAGCGTGAATTGGACAAATCGCTCTTCGAGTTAAGCAACAAACG
>JBKHGK010000109.1:0-6489 GCA_046539705.1 Candidatus Brocadiia bacterium
GACTCAAACCATGAGCTACACCCGGTTATCGGTTATCGGTGATCGGTCATCGGTTGTCGAGAGCGTAGCGCCGTGCGGAGGCTGCCGATGAGGCAAGTTCCCGGGGTGTGAATCCCCCACTGCGGTTGAGGGGTTGCAAGAACAGAAGCAGGGACGGTAAAATTAGCAGTGAGGATGTGCATGTGGGAGGGTGTCGGGGGGGCGCGAGCCTGGTAGTGGTCCCTTAAACATTCGGCAGTGGGTGTATATCCTTGTTCTGGTGGTTTGCGGTTGAACTGGATGTCTGCACTAATTTACATTTACCAGCCGCCATGTGAGGGCGGCTTTTTTATGGAGTTTTTATCATGGGTATGACGATCACTGAGAAGATCATTGCCGCTCATTGTGGGCGTGAGTCCGTGGAAGCGGGAGAATATGTAATAGCCGATGTCGACCTCTGTCTGGGGAATGACATCACCGCCCCCATCGCGATCGACGAATTCCAGGATGCCGGTTTCGGTGAGGTGTGGGATAATGAGCGTATAGCGCTGGTGCCGGACCACTTTACGCCGTGCAAGGATATCGAGGCCGCAACGCTGGCGAAACAGCTCCGCGAGTTTGCGCATGAACACGGGATCAAACATTACTTTGAGGTGGGGCGTGTGGGGATTGAACATGCGTTACTGCCCGAACAGGGCCTGGTCGGCCCGGGGCAGCTGATCATCGGCGCCGATTCCCATACATGCACTTACGGGGCGCTCGGTGCATTGTCCACGGGCGTGGGGAGCACCGATCTTGCGGCCTGTTTCGTGACCGGAAAAGTCTGGCTGAGGGTTCCTGAGTCCATGCGTTTCACCTTCAGCGGGGATGTTCCGAAATGGGTGGGCGGGAAGGATTTGATTCTGTATACGATAGGTCAGATAGGGGTTGACGGTGCTCTGTATCGGGCAATGGAGTTCGCCGGGCCGGTCATCGGTGAGCTTTCGATGGATGATCGGCTTTCGATGTGCAATATGGCGATCGAGGCGGGCGGAAAGAATGGAATAATTGCGCCCGATAACAGGACGCGCCAGTACTGTGAAGGGCGGGTGCAGGGGGGAACCGCCGAATACAGCAGTGACAGTGATGTGGATTATTTTGAGACGTACGATTGGGACGTCACCGAGATGAGCCCTCAGGTTGCGGCTCCGTTTCTGCCGTCCAATACCCATCCGGTGGAGGAGCTGCGGGATGTGGAGATAGACCAGGTTGTGATTGGTTCCTGCACGAACGGGCGGATGAGCGACCTGAGAGTCGCGGCGCGCATACTGGAGGGCCGCAGGGTTGCGGACGATGTGCGGTTGATTGTGTTCCCGGCCACCCAGAAGATATATCGGCAGGCCCTTGATGAGGGACTGCTTGATATTTTTGTGGAGGCCGAAGGAGCCGTCAGCACGCCGACCTGCGGGCCGTGTCTGGGAGGGCACATGGGTGTACTGGCGGAGGGAGAACGTGCCCTGGCCACCACCAACCGGAACTTTCGGGGCCGCATGGGACATCCGGAGAGCGAGGTGTATTTGTCCAACCCCGCGGTGGCTGCGGCGAGTGCGATAACGGGGAGAATTACCCATCCTGAGGAAGTGATGGATTCCCGCGAGTAGCTGAGCTGGCCTGCATACTGAGCCGTTTGACGGAACTGTCGGTTGAAGAAGTATCTTTTACAGAAACAGTGATCAATGCCCGGAGGAAATACAATGAGCTTGTACGCCGGACTCGATGTTGGATCGGTTAGTGCGGATATCGTTTTGCTTGATGCCGCTGGGGAAAAGCTGGAGTCGCGCTATATTCGGACCTTCGGTCATCCTCTACAGGTGGTTGTGCAGCAGCTGGAGGAGATTGCGGAGGAATACGGGGAGAGACCGCAGCTGGCGGTTACGGGGGCTGGCGCGGAGGTTGTGAGCGAGCTTCTGGAGGTTCCGCACATCAATGAGATTGTCGCACAGAGCCGCGCGGCCGCCCGGCTGTATCCGGATGTGCGGACCGTTATGGACATTGGTGGAGAGGATTCAAAGCTGATCCGGCTTGAGTCCGGGGAGGGCGGCGAGCCGCGGGTGGTTGATTTCGCCCTGAACAGCATCTGCGCGGCCGGGACTGGATCCTTTCTCGATCAGCAGGCCTCCCGCCTGAACCTTGATATTGAGGAGTTCAGCCAGATTGCGCTCAAAAGTGATAATCCGCCGCGAGTGGCCGGCCGGTGTTCGGTTTTCGCCAAAAGTGACATGATTCATCTGCAGCAGCAGGGCACCCCGGATTATGACATCGTGGCCGGATTGTGTTTTGCGATGGCCCGGAATTTCCGCAGCAACCTGGGCAAAGGTGAGGACTTTGAGCGTCCGGTAGCTTTCCAGGGAGGAGTGGCCAAAAACGAGGGTATGCGCCAGGCTTTCCGGGAAGTGCTTGCCATCGAGGATGAACAGGAGTTCCGACTTGCCGACGATCCGGGATGCACCGGTGCTCTGGGGGCCATATTGGAAGCGCGCGATCGGAGAGAGAGTCGCGGGTATGAGGACCTGGAGCCGCTGCGAGAGCACATGAAAGAGACGGCGGAAGATGCAGATCGACTGAAGCCGCTGCAGGACGACGGATATGAGACCGATATATCCTGTCAGCCTCTCCCGCAGGGGGAGGATCCGGTGGACGTTTATGTGGGAGTTGATATCGGGTCGATCAGCACAAACGCCGTTGTGGTGGATTCGGAGGACCGCGTGCTGGCCCGGCGTTACCTGATGACCGAAGGGCGCCCGCTTGAGGCGGTGAAAAAGGCCCTCTACGACGTCGGGGAGCAGCTTGGAGACCGGGTGGTTGTCCGGGGATGCTGCACGACGGGAAGCGGGCGTTATCTGTCCGGCGAGTTTGTGGGGGCCGATGTGGTTAAGAACGAGATCACCACCCACGCCCGTGGTGCCGTTACCATGGATCCGGATGTCGATACAATATTTGAGATCGGCGGGCAGGACGCGAAGTATATCTCGCTGGAAGGCGGGGCGGTGGTGGATTTTGCCATGAACAAGGTATGTGCCGCGGGGACCGGTAGTTTCCTGGAGGAACAGGCCGAGCGGCTTGATCTGTCGATCGAGGAGGAGTTCGGTCAGACGGCCCTCTCCAGCGATGCGCCGGTGAAACTGGGGGAACGCTGCACGGTTTTCATGGAAAGCGATCTGAACTATCACCGCCAGCGCGGCCAGTCCACGGAAGACCTTGTGGGGGGGCTCAGTTATTCGATCGTGCACAACTATCTCAACCGGGTCGTGGAGGATCGCAAGGTGGGGGAGAACATATTTTTCCAGGGCGGAGTGGCCTTCAACCGTGGCGTCAAAGCCGCATTTGAAGAGGTGACCGGTAAGAAGATATCGGTACCGCCGCATCAGGATGTGATGGGGGCCTACGGCGCGGCGATAATCGCGCGCCAGCAGAGCGATGGGGAATCGACTTTCCGGGGTTTTGACCTGAGAGAGGTCGATTATGAGCTGAACACCTTCGAGTGCAAGGCGTGTTCCAACCGATGTGAAATACATAAGGTGTCGATAGAGGGACAGAAACCCCTGCACTACGGGAGCCGATGCGGGCGATTCGAGGATCAGGAGAAATACAAGAAAGGCGAGGGTCTCCCGGAGCTGTTCGAGGAACGGCGTGAGTTTCTGATGAATACCTATGGGAAGGATGAGCCCGAGAATCCTCTGGACGTGAGGATCGGCATGCCGAGGGCGCTGACGTTCTTCGATCAATATCCGTTCTGGAAGGCGTTTTTCACCGAGCTCGGTTGCGAGGTGGTCACCTCCGATCCCACGAACCGCCGGATAATCAGCGAGGGAGCGGAGCATCTGACCACCGAGACCTGTTTCCCGATTAAGGTGGCCCATGGCCACGTGGCCAATCTGATGGAGAAGGATGTGGACTACATCTTCCTGCCCAGTATCATCAATCTTGAAGAAGAGGCGGAGGGTTTTGTCCACAGTTATCTCTGCCCCCTGGTGCAGAGCCTGCCGCACCTGATACGAACTGCCTTTGATGAGGAAGTGGAATCCGGCGAGCTCCCCCTGCTGACCCCCCTGATGCACTTCGAACGGGGACGGGAGGAGGTCGAGGAGAAACTCCGCGACCTGGCCCAGGTATTTGAAGTCCCTGCCGGGCGGACGAAAAATGCTATCAGAACTGCGTGGGAGGCCTGGGACGAGTTCCGGCAGAAATGTCGGGAAAGGGGAGGCGAAATCCTGGAGGAGCTGGACGAGGACGAGATGGCGCTGGTGGTGATGAGCCGCCCGTACAACGGATGTGACCCGGGTATGAACCTGGCCATACCGGACAAGTTGCGCGACCTGGGTGTGACGGCCCTGCCGCTGGACTTCCTTCCTCTGGATTACGAAAGAGTGGCGGAGGATTTCCCGCACATGTTCTGGAAATACGGCCAGAATATCATCGCGGCGGGGCAGCACGTGGCGGAGCATGATAATCTTCATGCCGTCTACATTACCAATTTTCGGTGCGGCCCGGATTCGTTCATCAGCAAGTTTTTTGATCGGGTAATCAAAGAGCCCTATCTTACCCTGGAGATCGACGAACACAGCGCCGATGTGGGGGCAATTACCCGGTGTGAGGCCTTCCTGGACAGCCTGCGTAGTTCCCGGAGGCGCACGACGGATAAGGAGGCCAGAGGAGAGGACCTGTTCTTCGATATCCGTGAAGAGAACGATATCAAGGTTTACATCCCTTACATGGACGATCATGGCCGCATGATGGCCGGCGTCCTGCGGGCCAACGGGGTGGATGCGGAGCCACTGCCCCGCTCCGATGCGAAAAGCATCGAACTGGGAAGGAAGTTCACCACCGGCAAAGAGTGTTTCCCCTGCATCCTGACCACCGGAGATATAGTCAAAACCACTCAACGAGATGATTTTGACCCCGGAAGAGCCGCTTTTTTCATGGCGCAGTCCAACGGGCCGTGCCGGTTCGGGCAGTATCACAAGTTCCACCGCATGGTGCTGGATGATCTCGGCCACGAGGAAGTGCCGATGGTGGTGCTGGATCAGACCGAGGAGTTCTCGGACCATGTGGAGGCATTCGGTCCGGACTTCTACAAGGCCTGCTGGGAGCTGTCGCTCATAGTGGATTTCATGCAGAAGATGGTGCGGGAAATCCGCCCGTATGAGATCAATGAGGGCCAGACCGACAGGGTGTATGCTCAGGGTTTGGACGAACTGGAGCAAATTGCCGAGGAAAAAGGAGATTATCACTCAAAGGCCAGGGAGATACGACATCGGCTGGAAGCGGTCCCCGTGGACAGGTCCGAGGATCGCCCCCTTATCGGGATCGTGGGGGAGATCTACGTGCGGTCGAACGAGTTCGCCAACAACTTCCTGGTGCGACGTCTGGAAAAGGCAGGAGCACAGGTAATGATGCCGCCGCTGCAGGAATGGCTCAGCTATATTGCCGCCGATCGCCGTGAAGTTGCCTGGGAGAAAGGCGAGTTCCTGAATTACGTGAAAGAATGGCTGACGGAGTTCCTGGCGCGCTGGAGCGAGGGCAAAGTGGCGAAGAAATTTGAGGATGCCCTGGACCATATACCCCGTGAATCCAGGATAGGGGAGGTGCTCGAACTGGGGAGCGAGTATCTGCATCCGGCCATCAAGGGCGAAGCGGTGCTCAGCATGGGCCGGGCGGTGGAGTACGCCGAACATGGATTCGACGGGGTGGTAAACGTTGCTCCCTTTGGCTGTATGCCCGGGGCCATCGTCAACAGCCTCCTGGAACGTTATCGACAGGATTACGAAATGCCGGTCCTGAAGCTGGACTACGACGGTCTGCAACAGGCCAGCGAGGGTACCGCGCTGGAGGCCTTCGTCCATCAGGCCCGCTCGCATAAAGAGGATCACCGCCGACGGGAAGGGGTCGGAGTGGCGGAGGCGGAATGACAGAATAATAAGACGGGAACACTGAGCGATAAATAGAGAGATAGAGAGGCTATTTTATGATTGAGGGTAAGTGCTGGAAGTTCGGTGATGATGTTAATACGGATGAGATCATACCGGCCCGGTATCTGAACACCACGGATCCGGACGAGCTTGCGGCCCATTGCATGGAGGATGCCGACCCGGAGTTTGTGAACCGGGCCGAGAAGGGAGATGTGCTGGTGGCCGGGAGGAATTTTGGCTGCGGTTCCAGCCGGGAACATGCCCCTATTGCCATAAAAGGGTTCGGAATAGAGTGCGTCGTCGCGGAATCGTTCGCGCGGATCTTTTTTCGCAACAGCATCAACATCGGTCTGCCCATCGCCGAATGCCCGGAAGCCGCCCGCCAGGCTGCGGAAGGCGACGTGCTGAAGGTGGATTTTGAGGAGGGGCTGGTGGAAAACGTTACCCAAAGTACCTCCCACACCTTCCCGGCCTATCCCGAGGAAATTCATCGTATCATCGAGGCGGGAGGACTCATGGAGTTTGCGCGGGAGATGTAGTGGAGAAGAAATGGAGAGGGTGG
>JBKHGK010000110.1:0-6446 GCA_046539705.1 Candidatus Brocadiia bacterium
GTTGCCGGTACTGTTGCAAACACCCTGTTGTTATAAACCTGTCTTTAAAGTTGGGATTATCGTTTGGTAATATTGGTTTTAGAATAATTAACGTCTGAGGTTTGTGAAATATGCGGGCTATATTGGAAACGAGGGTTTGCATGAAGCCGGCAGTGCGAGGGGCCGGTTTACCTGATCCCTTATGAGTCCGCCAGGGGAGGAGGTAGAGAGTAAGCGGTGATCGGTGATCGGTTATCGGTGATCGGTAGAGTCATAATAGAGCGAGAGGGCCGGGCCGTGGCGAATCTTTCCCCCCTGCCGCAATCTACCATTCAGTGCTGATCGGGCCTAGCTCCTTACCTGCGTGCCACCCCGCTCTTGCGCGCTCCTTTCGCCACGGCGTCCGCCACTGCCCGGTGCACATCCCGGTCCATAAAATCGGGTACAAGCTCATCTGCGGGGGCAAGTTTGGCCAGCTCATGAGAGGCTGCGATTTTCATCCTCTCATTCAGTTCTGTTGCCCGGGAATCAAGCGCTCCCCGGAACAGTCCGGGGAATCCGAGGGCGTTATTGAGATGCCGACCGTCGGTAGCGGCCGCCGCTCCGGCTTCAATAGCCTCATCGGGCCAGATTTCCGGGATGGGATTGGCCAGTGCGAACACTACGGGATCGGGTGCCATGCTGCGGACCATTTCCGGATCAACAAGTCCTGCTGCACTGACCCCGATAAAGAGATCTTTGCCACGGATTATCTCTTCCAGCGAGCCTGACTGGTTGGCGTAATTTGTTTCGGCGGCCATCGTCTCCTTGGCGGGGTTCATCCCCTCGGTGCGTTGCTCGTGAATCGCACCGCAGCTATCACACAGCACGACGTCCGCCACTCCGTAGTTGAGCAGATATCGGGCTATTGCCCATCCGGCCGCTCCGGCCCCGCTTATCACCACGTTAAGGTCTTCGGCTTCTTTATCCGTTTTTTCGAGGGCTTTGATGAGGGCTCCGAGGACGACGACCGCTGTGCCATGCTGATCATCGTGGAAAACGGGAATATCCAGCCTGTCTTTGAGGCGATTTTCCACCTCAAAACACATGGGGGCGGCTATATCCTCCAGGAGTATGGCCCCGAAGGTGGGTGCGATGAGCTCGGCCGCATGGGCGAATTCGTTGGGGTCATGGCTATCCAGCAGAATCGGAATTGCACTGATATCCACCATATCCATCAGGATGACCGCTTTGCCTTCCATAACCGGCATGGAGGCTCTGACGCCCACATCGCCGAGTCCCAGCACCGCCGTTCCGTTCGATATAACGGCCACCGTGTCACCGATTGACGTGTAATCGTAGATACGGTCCGGTTCTTTTTCTATAAGTTCACTCACTTTGGCGACGCCGGGAGTGTAGATCCGCCGCAGGTCCGAGGTGTTGTTCAGTTCACAGCGACTGACCATGCGGGTCTTTCCTTTTTCGTGAACCGGCAGGATCTCGTCCAGTTCCGGATCACGTTCACGTTCATCAGAGCTCACGATTCCAATCTCCTTTTTTCGTAAACAGTCATTCGTCCAGTTCCTGTAACAGTGCAGTCCGGCATTCATCGGCGAAGCCGTAGCCGACCTCTGACAGCCTATCCAGCAGCGGGGGCACTTCCTCTATGAGTCCCGCTTTTTTGCCCGCGTACAGCAGCCCCGGAGTTCCCAGCGCTCTGATTCCGATGGAATCCAGCTCTTCGCGTACTATCGGATCATCGCTCAGGGCGAGTCTGACGTCCTCACCTCTGCTCAGATGTATGAATTCGCTTTCCGCCCGCGAAAGGGTTGGTGCGGATATGTCGATGTAGGTCTTCGCCATCACCTCTTCGTCCGGGACGGCGCAGTCGGGATCCAGCGCATGGATGGTCTCTTTTATCTCCCGGGCCGTAATCTCACCGACGGTTACTCGACCAACGATCATTTTTATCGTCCCGGCGGTATGAGCAAGACTCATCGCAACCAGGGTAGTGGCATCCGCCGTTATCATGAGTTCTCCTTCTTATTGATGAGCGATTTGACGAGAGAAATTTCGGCCCGCACCTCTTCGCCGGACAACCGCACCAGCGATCTATCCCGGCGCGCCAGCTCCGTCACAAACTCATGCCGATCCATATCCGCTATCATGGCTGCCAGGCCGATGCTCAGCCATCCCCGCCAGTACATCTCCACCGCGAGTGCAAGGGGAGGTACGTCGTCAAACTCGTACTGTTCCAGATCAAGGGATTCCAGCTGATCCACCGCATTTTCGTCCAACTCCATTTCAACGCGTCGATCAAGCATGGTCATTCTCCCTCTTGTCTTCCAACAGACTTTTTATACGCGTCTCCGCATGCATGGCCGCAACAACACCGTCAGCCACCCCCGTGCTCACCTGTCGATAGGAGCCGCATCGGACGTCTCCAACGGCGTAGAGTCCCTTGACGTCAGTTTCCATGTTCATATCGGTCGGGACCAGTTCCCCCGCATATTGAGACAGGGCGTCCTGAAGATAGCATGTGTTTGGTTCATGACCGATGGAGACGAAGACTCCGTCACAGGAGAGGCGGGACTCCTCACCGGTCTTCACGTTCTTGGTCCTCACGGCCTCAACCTTATCGTCGCCGATGATTTCGGTTATCACGGTATCAAGAACAAATTCAATTTTCTCGTTTTCCTCGGCTGCCTGTTTGTTGACGGCCCTGGCCCTGAAGCCCTGACGTCGATGCACCAGGGTTACCCGGGAGGCAAAGCGGGTGAGGAACACGGCTTCGGTGGTTGCTGCGTCTCCTGCTCCCACCATAATTACGTGTTTATCGCGGTAGAACGCACCATCACACGTGGCGCAGTAGCTGACGCCCGCTCCGGCGAGTTTCTCCTCCCCGGGGACTCCGAGTTTGCGGTGCGATGCGCCGGAAGCTATGACCACTATGGGGGCGGTATATTCATCCGAGCCCGTCACCACACGTTTGAGAGGACCCTCACATTCTACGTTTTCCACCGCTTCCATCTTCATTTCGGTGTCGAAACGGGCGGCATGTTCCCGCATCTTGTCGGCCAGTTCGGCTCCCGTAAGGCCATCCGGAAAGCCGAGGTAGTTGTCCACATCATAGGCTTCAAGCAGCTGGCCTCCATATCCCTTTTCCTCCAGAAGAAGGGTATCCATCAGTGCTCTCCCCGTATAGAGGGCGGTTCCCATGCCGGCAGGGCCTCCGCCAATGATGATCACATCGTAGTCATAACTCATTCTGTATCTCCGATTTTGCGGTCAATTTTCCAGTGAAATCAAAACGATTTACTCCGGTTGAGTGCAGACGACGAATTTCGCTCAGAGGTGCTGCATGATATTGTCGCGGATCACCTCTATCTCACCGTCCTGATAGCTTCCCTGTCTCCATCCCAGCTGAAAACCGTCGTCCTCGAACCGGGGTATTACATGAAAATGCACATGCGGGATTTCCTGTCCGGCCACGGGGTTATTGTTCTGCAGCACATTGAAACCGTCGGCCTCCGTGGCCTGGACCACGGCGCGGGATATACGTTGCACCGTAAAAATAACCGAATGGAGTTCGTTCTGCCTCAGTTCTGGCAGAGTCTCCGCGTGACGTCGCGGGAGGACAAGAGCATGTCCCGGGTTGACGGGGTTGATGTCCAGAAAACTGGTCACAGTATCCGTCTCGATCAGGGTTTCAGCCGCTACGTCTCCCTCCACAATTGTACAGAACAGGCAATCATTTGTTTCTGACATTGAATACTCCTCCGGATATGACCCATGCATATGTTAACAGTTATCTGATTTATGGTCCGTCTCCAGCAGTCCGGTCGGTCGGACTGTTACCCGCACATTTCACAAACCTCAAACGTTAATTGTTCTAAAAGCAACTTCAGCAAACGTGAATCGCGAGGTCACAGTCAGGTTTATAACAACAGGGTGTTTTTAACAGGACCGGCAACACCGGTTTCCTCTCTGCGACGCCCCGTTGGGGCTTTTTGATTCTGGGCTGTCCCGTTCCCCGGAGCTTGCGCGCCAGCCACCGGCGCGGCTGCGCACCGGGCTACGTCTGCTTCGCCCCCATCCGGGGGCTTATGTGGCGGACCGGATAACTACAGAAAACCTGAGGGTATTTATGCTCAACCGCTTAGCCCGCTCAATCTTTTCCTCCCGCCACACAGGGTGACGGGGGGGGGCCGTGGGACACTTATCGCAGACCGCTTATCTCTGGTTTTGTGCCCACATAGCCCGTGCCAGGCTGCAGCCAACCCAGATAATTGCGCTCCAGGTCAGCAGCACGAGGCCACTGCCAGCCAGGATCACGGGAAGGCGCGGTACTGGAGCTATTTGGGTGCCTGTAATGAAGCCATAGATGCCCCCGGTAAGGGACCCCAGGAGCGAAAGGCCGCCGAGGGCGATCAGCGCATACATCATTATGCGCGGCCAGATCAACTGGGGACCGGCTCCTTTACGGTTACTTTGATCCTTCTTCTTTTTCCTCGTGGCCGGTTGGACGGGGCGGTCATCATCGTTTCGAGCATCCTCCTCCGGCCTGTCGGCTTTCGGGCCCGTTGCGCTCGTCTTCGCAGATCCTTCATCGTGCGTCGACGCGGCTGAGCTTGCATCATCGATCTGCGCGTCATCCTTTGCCTTTTGGTCGGTCTTGACGGTCTTCTTTTCCTGTGTGTCGACCGCTCGGGTTCCGGATGGTTCCTGTTTTTCCGTGTCGTGCGTGTCGTGAGACGTTTCGTCCCCAACTTTCAGTGCATTTACCTCGTCCGCTGATTTCCATTCATCCATTCCGTGTGTCCAGACCGGATTATCGGGGGCGAGATTTCCATTTTTTAACATCTCAGTTAGTTTTTTCTGGCTGACAGGTCCCGTTCTTTCACCATCATCCAGGTAAAACCACGCCTCACCGCGGGGTTGTTCTGGCTTATCTCGTTGGATGTCGGCCGGGACCTCGATAATTTCGCCGCAGGGGCATCGTGCCTGCTGGCCCGCGAGTTTGGCAGGAGCTTTAAACCGTTTTCCACATGTGTTACATCGTACAGTTATTGTTTTTGCCATCGTAGACCCTCCCATATTGAGTGACCGTTTGGTCTTATTCCTGTTCAGATATACCTCGGAGAGATTCGTGGCGATATTCCTCCGCTTCCTGTTTTATCTGGCGCGCCGTGTCGGACCCGGAGGGGACATATTGGGGACTCATCGGGGTTAATCGAAGCTCAATTTCGTGTTCGTCCACCAGGCGTCCGGGCCAGAGGACTTCGGTGAAGAAATCGGTCGGGAATCTCTGATACCATGGGGGCGCTGTTTCGTATATTCGCTCGCTTTCCAGGTGTTGCACATTTCCGCTGTCATCCGTAACAGGTCCCACCCGTATCCTCCGACGGCCGTAATGTGAGAACGGCACCTCGACCGGCGTTTTACCGACTGGCTTTTCATCCACGAAGGCCGGCGCACCGCTGGGGTCGGAGCGGATGAGCATCTTACGTTCCACACAGCCCATTCCGATAAGGGCAAGCACGAGTGCGAAATATGCGAGAGGTCTCATGTCAGCGGGGTCTCCTGTCTCCCAAATTCGAGAAGTTCTCCGGTCATTTTGCTCAGATCCACAATAGCTCCGGTGCAACGCCCATTGAGCCATCCTCCCATTTCCCCGGGATTGACAATCATGGGGGAGCCGGCCACTATATCCGGCGAATGGTCATGTCCATAGATCAGCAGGTCTTCCCCTCCGACACGGGCTTCCTGGACTACTTCTCTCTGGTGTGCCATCAGCACCGTTCTGTCTGCCACTTTGAAACGGTGGGGCCCCTCATGTATATCTTCATGCATCCGAGAAAGCCCGGCCCTTTCCCCATCATTGTTCCCAAGGACAGCCGTCAGTGGTAATCCGGTGCGCAGAATTACTTTGAGTGCAAAAGGTGCAACCAGGTCACCTGCATGAAGAATCATTTCCACTCCCCGATCATCCAGTTCGGCAAGACCCCGTTCAAGCATCGGGAGGTTGTCATGTGAATCCGATATCACGCCAATCAACATGGTTCTGAACCTCGTTTTCAGTCAGAATCGATGTCCTTTTGCAGACAGTAGAAGGTTGATCCAGCTGCTATGACCACGAAATCGCCGGTTCGGCTCGCTTCAAAAACCCGGACAGGATTATCAGCCCGGAATCCCCACTGCGCCTCAAGTTTCCGTGAATATCCACTGTAGGCTGTGAATACGTTTCGACTTGCATGCAGTAAAACAGGGTCGTTTTGTTGCGGAGCTCGGAGGAGAGAGAGGCCGGGAGGGGGATCGAATTCAATCTCGACCTTCCCGTAGGGATTGAGGATTTTGCAGAGCCCTGCTTTATCGTGGACGGCCATCGAATTGCCCAGTGACTCAAGCCGGGCCACTCCGTTCGATACCTGTTCCGTCCACAGGACCTTACCGCTCATTTCATGGACGATTATCCTGCCGTCGGTTCC
>JBKHGK010000111.1:0-6445 GCA_046539705.1 Candidatus Brocadiia bacterium
TGAAATATGCGGGCTATTCCATACCCGGTTACACTACAACAGGCCGCTCATTCCGGCAAGTTGACAACAGTTTTTCTCCATGTGAATGGTTCCACCGGGCCCCCCTCGCCGGTGAAGACTCCGATTTGACACTGCGCGGCGAATCAATGATTGATCGCCACCCGCGGATACAGATATTTAAGGATCCAATGACCTCAGCAGCCCGTTTGTGAAGGTGAAACGATCAACAGAACCGATCGAAGTGAGAGGCGTGTTCTTGGATAGAGCGCGGCCTCAAAGCTTGACGCTATCCACACGTGGCGGTATCTTATCCACCCGGTGAACGTTCTCCCCCACTTGTCCTTATCATCCCCACCCACGGACACATCTGTAAGGTTCCTGAGGGCGGAGAGGTTCTCCATTGGCTTCTGGCTTTTTGCGACCAAAAACAACTGGATACATCATGAAAACAGACGAGATCAGACGGAGATTTTTAGATTTCTTTCGGGAACGAGAGCATCGTATTGTGCCACCCGATACGCTCGTACCGCAGAACGATCCCTCCCTGCTTTTCACCGGCGCCGGGATGAATCAGTTCAAGGATGAATTTTACGGGCGCGGCGACGCCGACATGAACCGCGCGGCAACCTGCCAGAAATGTCTTCGGACCGGGGATATTGAGAACGTTGGCAAGACAGCCTCTCATCACACCTACTTCGAGATGCTGGGAAACTTTTCTTTCGGCGACTATTTTAAGGATAAGGCCATCCCCTGGGCGTGGCAGTTCATGCGCCAGGAAATGGGCATACCGGCCGAGAGGATGGTGGTGAGCATTTACGAGGAGGACGAAGAGGCATATCGCATCTGGACCGAAAGCGTAGGAGTATCGGAGGACTCAATCTTCCGATTCGGCGAGGGGGAGAATTTCTGGCCCGCCAACGTGCGCTCACAGGGACCGAATGGACCGTGCGGTCCATGCAGTGAAATATTCTACGACATGGGCCAGGACACCGGCTGCGGCCGGACCGGCTGCGATCCCTCCTGCGAGTGTGACCGATATGTGGAGGTGTGGAACCTGGTTTTCCAGCAGTATGACCGGAAGGAAGGCGGGAAACTTGATCCTCTTCCGCTCAAAAACATAGACACGGGTATGGGACTGGAGCGGATGGCCCGGGTCATGCAGGGGGTGCCCACCAATTATGACATTGACGCTTTTGCCCCCATCATCAATAAGATCTCCGAGATATGCGGGCAGGATTACTCACCGGATTCGGATAACGCGCCGCTTATCCGGCGGATTGCCGACCATGCGCGGGCAGTGTTTTTCTGTGTTGCCGATGGAGTTATACCGAGCAATGAGGAACGAGGATACGTCGTCCGGCGCCTCCTGCGCCGCGCCGTCCGCGATGCGTTCCTGCTGGGGGTCGAAGAACCATTTATGACCGAACTGATCGATCCGGTCATCGCAGTCAGCGCTGACCCCTACCCCGAGCTGGAGGAGAGTCGCAGTCACATCGAAACCGTCGTGACTCAGGAGGAGAAATCCTTCCAGAAAACCGTCAGCCGGGGATCTGCCGTGCTCGATGAACATATCGCCTCGCTCAAACGGCAGAAGGCCTCCACACTGCGCGGCAAGGAGATATTTGACCTCTACCAGACCTACGGATTTCCCGTGGAAATGACCGAATCGATCCTGCACGAACACGGCATCTCCGCCGACGTGCAGGGTTTCCTGCAGCACCTTGAAGCGCACCAGCAACAGTCCAAAGACGCCGCTTCGTTCGAAGATGGTGTTTTTGTGGAGGGTCCTATTTCCCGGCTTCAAGGGGACTATGAACCCACCGAATTTACCGGCTATCATACGCTCGAGAGCGAAGGGGAGATAATCGGGATTATTTCAGGAGATGAACTTGTTGAGGAGGCGGGGGAAGAGGACACCGTGGGAGTTGTCCTGGACCGAACCCCGGCCTATGGAGAAGCTGGAGGTCAGCTGGGAGACACCGGCGAGGTAGAAACCGTGGATGGGCAGGACGGCATACTGGAGTTTGATTCGGTCCGGCGGGAAAAGGGCTTTTTCATTCACCAGGGCCGGGTGAGCTCTGGCTGCCTGAAGATGGGAGACCGGGTGGTTTGCCGTGTTGACAGGGAACACAGGGAGGCCACCGCCCGCAATCACACCGCCACGCACCTGCTGCACTACGCCCTGCGGGAAGTGCTCGGCGAACATGCCACCCAGAGCGGCTCCGCAGTCTCCGATACCCGGCTCCGGTTCGACTTCTCCAACCCCACCGAGCTCAGCCCCGATGAAATACACGAGGTGGAGGACATAGTCAATGAAAAGATTCTTGCCGATGAACCCGTGGTCACGACCCGCATGAGCCGCAGCGAGGCCCGTGAGATGGGAGCGATGGCCCTCTTTGGCGAGAAATACGGCGACATTGTGCGGGTGGTAACGATCGGCGGCTTCAGCCGTGAACTCTGCGGCGGAACCCACTGCGAACGGACCGGCGAGGTCGGGCTGTTTCGGATCACCGGGGAGAGCTCCGTGGCGGGGGGCGTCCGCCGGATAGAGGCGGTCACCGGACTGAACAGCCTGCGCCGACTGCGGGAGAAGGAAAAACTGATCACGCAGCTCTGTGATTCGATGAGCACCCAGGAGGATAACTTACTGGAGCGCAGCAACGACCTGCAGAAACAGATACGCTCACTGGAGAACGATCTACAGAAGGCCCGTGAGGAAGCCATGCGCAAAATGGCCTCCGGTGGAGGCCTCATGGACGAGGCCGAGGAAATAGAGGGGATGCGAGCCATCTTCACCACTCTTGACGGTGGGCATTCCGAACTGCGCAGCGCCCTGGACGTCATCAAGGATAAACACGACAACGTGGTCTGTGTGCTTGCAAGCGTCGAGGAGGGCAAGGTGGCACTGGTGACCGGAGTAACGGACGACCTGGTGGACAGAGGGCTGGACGCCGAGCAAATCGCCACGGCCGCAGCTCAGACCCTTGGGGGAGGTGGAGGTGGACGGCCGGACCTGGCACAGGCCGGCGGCTCCGATCCTGACAGGCTTGAGGAGGCCTTTGATGCCGCCAGGGACGTGGTCAAAAAAGCCGCCCAACAGACGTGATACCTTTTCGCATCCGGCCTTGCAACTGGCGGGTGCAGCAGATACCATATCGGGTCGCGGTGAGGACATAAGGGGCCTTTTGTGCCGAGCATAACGTGATACGAGAGTCTCCGGCCACCTGACCAACTTCAACGGCTGATACATCTTTCCCATATCCGACGTATCCGACAGATGGTCCCCGGCATGGGGATCGATAGAGCGGACTCAATCTGCCGGGCAGTGTCCGATTTCACACCAATCGACAAACAGTCTAAGGAGCACTACGGATGGACCTTCAGAAGCCGGAACCACCTTCTGATGACCGGCGCTGGAAACTGATAGATTCCACCATGAGGAAACATGGTAACCGGCGCAATGCGCTCATTGAGACCCTCCATACCGTCCAGGAGTCTTTCGGCTACCTGGAGGAGGAGGCGCTCGATTACGTGGCCCGCTCCCTGCGTGTCCCCCTGAGCGCCGTCTACGGCGTGGCGACTTTTTACCATTTTTTCAACCTGAAGCCCAAAGGCGAACATTCCTGTGTCATCTGCACCGGAACCGCCTGCTATATCAAAGGCGCCGGTGACATACTCGATGCAATAGAAGAAAATTTCGGCGTCGAACCGGGCGAGACAACCGATGATGGAAAAGTCAGCGTGATGACCGCACGGTGTCTGGGAGCCTGCAGCCTCGCTCCCGTCGTGGTTTTTGATGGCGAGGTAACCGGTGAGCTCGACTCCGACGACGTGATAGAGACAATTCGGAGGTGGACTGAAGATGATTCCTGAAAAACTACAGGAGGTTGCCAGCGAAGAACGAGACAAACTCACGCAGTATGATTACAGACTGCACGTGTGCGTCGCCGCGGGATGTCATTCCTCGGGAAGTGATCAGGTGCTGGAAGCGCTCGAAGATGCCGTTGAGGAGAAAGGCCTGCAGGAGAGCGTGGCGCTCAAAGGCGTCGGCTGCATGGGGCTGTGTGTTGCCGGCCCGCTGGTGGCGGTCAAGCCCGATCAGATCCTGTATGGTAACGTCACCCCGAAAGACGC
Organism: Candidatus Brocadiia bacterium; assembly: GCA_046539705.1. Taxonomy (GTDB): domain Bacteria; phylum Planctomycetota; class Brocadiia; order SM23-32; family SM23-32; genus CAZXYF01. Next base: position 4,135 of record JBKHGK010000111.1, read on the forward strand.
AGACGATATCATTGAAAGTCTCGGGGACAGTCCGGTTGAACGCATCCTGGTGGACGAAGATGTTCCCTTTTTCACGCGACAGGAACGCATCGTGCTGGAAAACGCCGGCACCACCGAACCGGACAGCCTGGAGAACTACGTGGCTGCCGGGGGCTATGAAGGTCTCGCCAATGTGGTGGGCGGAATGTATCCGGAGGAAGTCGTGGAGTGTCTCTCCAACAGCGGGCTTCGGGGACGCGGCGGAGCCGGGTTTCCTACCGGGCTAAAATGGAGCACGGTGCTGAAAGCACCTGGTGATAAGAAATATGTGGTATGTAATGCCGACGAGGGCGATCCCGGAGCGTTTATGGATCGGAGCGTCCTCGAGAGCGATCCCCATCGGGTGATTGAGGGGATGGCAATAGCCGGATACGCCGTGGGCGCCAGCCAGGGTTACGTTTACCTGCGGGCCGAATATCCGCTGGCCATCGAACGCCTCAAGAAAGCCATCCGCCAGGCCAAACGGAATAACCTGCTCGGCAGCGGCATATTTGACTCGGCTTTTGACTTCAACCTGGACATCAGACTCGGCGCCGGTGCGTTTGTCTGCGGCGAAGAAACCGCGCTCATGCACTCAATTGAAGGTAAACGCGGGCAACCACGGCCGCGCCCCCCCTACCCCGCCAATTACGGGCTCTGGGGACATCCGACGCTCATCAATAACGTGGAAACGCTCGCCAATGTCCCCACGATCCTGCGGAAGGGAGCAGACTGGTTCTCCCGGATCGGCACATCGGATAGCAAAGGCACCAAAGTTTTCGCCCTCGCCGGTCGGGTGCGCAACACCGGCCTCATTGAAGTCCCGATGGGCATCACGCTCAGAGAAATCATCTACGATATCGGGGGCGGCATCCCGGAGGGGAAAGAATTCAAGGCGGTGCAGACCGGCGGCCCCAGCGGCGGTTGCATCCCCAAACAGCATCTTGATATGCCAGTGGACTATGAATCCCTGCGGGAAGTGGGCTCCATCATGGGCTCGGGCGGGATGATCGTGATGGATTCCACCTCGTGTATGGTTGATGTGGCGAGGTATTTCATGGATTTCTGCCGGAGCGAATCCTGCGGCAAATGCGTACCCTGCCGTACCGGCACGGTCCAGATGTACGACCTGCTCGATAAAATCGCCACCGGGAATGCAACCATGCGCGATCTGGAGATGCTCGAGGACCTGTGCGAACATGTGGAAAAGACCAGTCTGTGCGGACTGGGTCAGACCGCCCCGAATCCGGTCCGCAGCACGCTCCGATATTTCCGTGACGAATACATTGAACATATAGAGAACAAATGCTGCCCGGCGGGCGTATGCAAATTTAAAGATACCGCGGAGGCTACAGTATGACTCCACCACGCAACAGTGATCCCGTTCATGCCCGACGCAGCGTCAAAACGCTGCAGATCAATGGAATGAACGTGAGCGGGACTGAGGATCAGACAATACTGGAAGTTGCCAAGGAGAACGGCATTGAGATCCCCACCCTCTGCCATCTTGAGGGACTTTCCAACATAGGGGCCTGCCGGATCTGCCTCGTTGAACTTGCCAGCTCCGACAAACTCGTTCCGGCCTGCGTGACCCTCATCGATGAGGGCATGGAGGTCATTACCGAATCCGAACAGCTGACGGAATACCGACGGAAAAATGTGGAACTCCTTCTCGCCGAACGCAACCACATCTGCGCCGTCTGCGTCTCCAACGGCGACTGCGAGCTGCAGGACCTGGCCGAAGAACTGGGAGTGGATCACGTCCGCTATCCCTACAAATATCCCGAGCTTGACGTGGACTCAACGCACGAGGATTACGCGGTGGACCATAATCGCTGTGTGGCCTGCCAGCGCTGCCTCCGGGTCTGTGATGAGGTGGAGGGGGCACATACCTGGGACATGAAAGACCGCGGAGCCCGCACCCGGGTGGTGATCGATATGAATCAGGCCTGGGGCACGAGCAACACCTGCACGGCCTGCGGAAAATGCGTCTCCGTCTGCCCCACCGGAGCCCTGCTCGACAAAGGATCAGGAGTTGCCGAGATGGAAAAGGACACCGAGTTCCTCCCATACCTCCAGACGATGCGGGAGGAGGAGTAATATGAGCGATAGAGTACGAGTCGGCACTATTTGGCTGGACGCATGTTCCGGTTGCCACATGTCTTTCCTGGATATGGACGAGAGGATCCTGGATATCGCGGCCGAGATTGAGATGGTATACGGTCCTCTGGTGGACGCAAAAAAGATCCCGGACCACGTCGACGTTTTCCTGATATCCGGATCCGTCAGCACC
>JBKHGK010000112.1:0-6365 GCA_046539705.1 Candidatus Brocadiia bacterium
CCGGAATGGCTGTCGAACTCCGGCGCATACATGCATTCCACCTCCGCGATACCCGTCTCATATTTCCCCTCATGCTGCACCCGCACCGAATACTCGAACACATAGGTGCCTTTGGGCAGATAATCGATGAAGAAATGACTGGCCGTGTCGCGGGTGGATTCGTAATACCGCAGACCGTCCTGGTAGCGGTATCGGGACAGCACGTTGACCGGCTCGGTCCCGCTGCCCCGGTAATCCTTCAGATGCACGTATTCCATGTCCCGATCGGTGCGAAGCACGACGCGCTGCACGAGCTCATCCCCCACCGCCACCGAATCTTCTACTGGGAGCAGTTTCGGTCCGTCCTCGGTGTTTTCCTTCGTATAGACCTCTTTTTCCACCTTCAGTGGGGAAGCCTCATGCGGCGTAATATTTCCGATATCCTCCAGATACTGCCAGTGCAGTCCGCCCCAGGCCATTCCTTCGTCCTGTTTCTCCACCGTTATCTCACCCATCTCCGGCCTGACATCTCCCCCGCTAAAGCGCTGTTCGTAGAAGCCCGTGCCGGCCTCCACATCTTCCGGTTCAACCTGCCGCTCTCCCAGAGTAACCTCCACCAGATCATCGGAAGCCAGCCTGTCGGTCCCCCGCAGCAGCAAGCCATATATCGCATCGGCTGTGGCCTTTGTGGTCTTCCAATCCTGTGTGCGTTTCTGGTTCAACAGCCATATCCTGCACTCCTCCACGACCTCCTGATCGCCGGTGATCTCCTCAAAGGCCTCGATCATAAGGGCCTGGGTCTCTATGGGCGCCCGATACCACCACCATGAACGCTCCGTATCGCGCCAGTAGCGCCCCACCTCCTCATCGGCGACGGAGTGTTCTTTTATCGAGCGCATTATGGCCCCTGCGGTCTCTTCGTGCCCGAGACGGTTGAGCGCCAGCGCCAGGTGCGCCTGCGACTGGCGGCTCTTCACATCCACCCAGTGTTCCCGGGCCCGTTGGACGAAGAAGTCGAAAGGCTCTTTTTCCGCCCCATCTATCGGATGCCCGTCCATAAAGAATGTCCGCATGTAGAGATACATGGCAATCCTGGGGCTCGGCACGTAGGACTCGGGAGTCTCGTATTTTTGCTGTATCCGTTCATACCGCTCCCTCATCCAACCGTCCAGATAGCCCAGCGCTTTGACGGCGGGGGACATATCCACCTCGACTCCCAGATGGCGCAGCCGTGCGAAGCCGGTGGTGATGTAGAGGGTGATGTAATCGTCCTTCGGTCCGCCGGCAAACCAGGGCCACCCGCCGTCGCCGTACTGAAGCTCGGAGAGCCGCTGCATTACCCGCGTCGTTTCGCGCTCAAGGCGGTTCTCATCGAACAGTATTCCGACGCTCTTCCGCGCCTTGCTCTCGCTCCGGGCCTGCTGGACCCAGGGGGTCTCCTCCAGAATGACGTTCTTCAGATCCTGGTTCTTCTCCATCGGGCTGTCCAGGGCATCCGTGCCCTTCCACTGATCGAAGACACGTCGTATCTTCTTGTCCGAGTTGGCGATATGCTCCGCCAGCCTGTTCGCATACAGTCGGTTGAACATCTGTTCGGCGCACTCGTGCGGAAACTCCATCAGGTATGGCAGCGCCATCACCCCATACCAGGCCGGATTGGAGACCACCTGCAGGGTGAGGGCTTTATGCTCGATCGTATCGGATTCGGCCGATTCCAGCAGTTTATCGTGGCGGAAAGTCTTCGTGCCGGGTCCGTGGATGTAGAACGGCAGGGATTCGGTGACCATGATCCGGCGGGAGAGCACCGGCAGGTAGTCCTCTTCTCCGTCGGAAAGTTCCCCGGAGGATCCGACCGCACGGTAGATCAGCACCCCCGGTCTGTCCGGCACTTCAATCCGCCATGAATATGCCCGGGATTGCTCCGCCGGCACGTCGAATTCCTTTTCATTGTTCACGTTGTTCATGGCTTCATTGAACTCTTCACCGGTGCGGGCACGCTCAAAGCTCAGTCTCACGACCCCTTTCTGCCGCTCCGCGGACCGGTTGGTGACCCGGACGGTGAACTCCAGCACGTCACCCTCCCGCAGGAATCGGGGCGGATTCGGCTGCACCATCAGATCCTTCGCCGTCACCACCTCGTCGGTCAGCAGGCCGGCGCGCTGCTTTTTATCATGCGCAAAGCCCAGGAACTTCCATCCGGTCAGGGCTTCCGGCATGGTGAACTCCATACGCACCTTCCCGTCATCGTCGGCCGTCAGGTGGGGGAAGAAAAACGCGGTCTCATCCAGATCCTTCCGCGCCTCCACGTGCTCCAGGTCCACCTGCGGCTTCTCCTCCTCGGCTTCTTCCTGTGAATCCTCCGCATCTTTCTCCTCTTCGTTCCTGGACGCCTGTTCTTCGGGCGCTTTCTGGGCTGCGTCAGCAGACTCGCCGCCTCCTGCAAAAGCAGCTCTCGCTCTTGGGGGTTGTAAAAAAGCCAGGACCTCTTCGGAGAAGGAAGAATAACGCAGATCAGGCGCGCCCGGGTACGCTGCCCACCTTCCCTCCATCCTTCTGAAGGTCCGATTCACGTTCTCAAATCCCAGGGTGAAAGTGGAATGGTCGGAGTAAAACGGCCCCAACCGCTCGGTCCAGTCGTGCGGGCTGAACTGGTCGAGGGACCGGTCATAGAGCGCGGCCACCATCTCCGCCGCGGCCCGCTCGGAGTCGGGCCCCTCGATAACCGCGGTCCATTTCTCCTCCTGTCCGGGCTTGAGTTTTGAGGTGAAGCGCTCCCAGGAGATATCCAGCTTCTTATTGCTCCACGGCACATCAATCTGCCGGGAGTCAAAATAGACCCGGTTGTCCCGCACCATGGTAACGCTGACGCTGAATCCGCCTCTGAGCTCCTCGGTTACCTCCTGAGTTATGAGGTGCTGCGTGCGTTCGGGGCGGGTCCAGTAGCTCTGAAGGGTCTCATCCCTGTGTCGGATCTCCACATAGGCCCGGGCCTGCTCGTAGCCGCTGCCCCACAGGGCCTCGAATGTCTCTCCGGGCTCCACGCTCTCGTTCCGGATCGTGAACAGATACGGGGTGGGGATCGCCAGATGGTCGGCATCGGGATCCATCACGATAAGGGGCAGTTCGGCACTCACGTCCGCCCCAAATCGGTCCTCGGTCTCGAGCACGGCCCGGTAGGCCCCGGCCTGAAGCTCAAACTCCGAGACATACTTCCCCGCCTCGTCGGTGGCGAACTCCTCCTCGGAAACCACTTCGTCCAGCGGCCAGGTGTTCGGTCCGCGACGTCCCTCATCCGATTCCGCCTTCCGTCCCCGATAATGCATTCTTCTATGTCGCCCGGATCCTGTCCGCAGTGTCTTTCTCTGGATTTCCTCGGGGGTTTTGAGGCTGTAGATTTTCAGGGTCCCTTCCGCACTTGCCGGTTCTCCGTCGAGCGACCGGGTGCGAACCGCAATCTCGGAAGGCCGGCCCTGTTGAATCCACTCCTCGCCGGACAGCTCGGCGTTCAGTGCCGTGAACCCGGCCCTCACAGTGCGCTCATCCGATCGCGTCTCGCCGGCCCTGTCGGTCACGTCCGCCGTGACCTCGTAGCGGAAGATGGGGTTGCCTTCTTTTCTGGCATCCGGAGCCGGGATGGCCGTAAACTCGATATCAAAAGTCCCGTCCGTCCCCGTCTCCGCAGTGCCATGCGCGATCTCCTGTTCCTCCCCGCGCCCGGGCGTTGGATGCCATCTCGACCACCACCACGGATATCTGATGCTTCGTTTGACCCGCCAGCGCACCTGCGCGCCATCGGTGGGGGCGCCGGTGTAGGCACGGGCCTCACCCGTCAGCCGGACGGTCTTATCGAGACGCGGCGTTTCCTCCGGGGCATCGAGGGATACCTCAAAGGTCGGACGCTTGTATTCCTCGACCCGTACGGAAGTCGACTGGTGTCCGGGGACCTGGATCGACATATCGCCGGTAAGGCGGTCCCGTGGAGCGGTGAAACTCCCGCTGAAAGAACCGTAATCATTCGTTCTAACCTCGAGTTTCTCAATAACCTCCCCGTTGACGTCGCGAAACTCCACCCCCAGGTCCTTGCCCGTGACGACATCGTAATTGTTGGATTCCTGGTTCACATCGATGAAGATGCCCTTGAAATGTATGGTCTGTCCGGGGCGATATATGGATCGGTCCGTGAAAAACACCACCCGCCTGTTGCGCGTTGGATTATAGCGGGAACGAGATCTCCCCCTCAGCGCACGCCTCGTGGGAAGCCTGTCGTTATCGCGTTTCGCCATCACAATATGCTGCCGGTACCTTGAGCTCTCGACCGGTTCCATGCCGAAGAGTCCGGATTCATCGGTCCTGGTGGAATCCATCTCTTCCAGTTTTTTGTCCCGACGGGGAGCGGCCAGAGCCCATCCGCCAACTCTGGCTTCATCAAGGGGCACGCCACTTTCCGCATCGAGCACCATCCCCTGTATCCCGGGACCGCCCGTTCCGTACCGCATAACCATCGCCAGATCGCTCACCCAGAACGGAGAATAGGAGACCAGGCTACCCGTTTTGCCCTCGAATTCCGCATTCGGGGCGGCCACGATATGGTAGAATCCCGGCTCCTCAGGGATCTCTGGCGGCGCCAATACGGTTTCACGACTGTGAAAATCATCGGTGGGCTCCAGCTGTTCAGACCACTGCGATACCGGCTCGGCATCGAGTATCTTCTCACGCCGTTCTCTATAGTCAGCTTCGGGATGTCTTTCCGGATCCTCCTCCAGATACTCGTCCCAGTCCGACCGGACGATCTTGAAATGCAGTTCGGTCAGGTTTTTGTAATCCACATGGATCTCGGGACCGCATTCATTCCACACACGTTCGGCATCAATCGTTGCGCCGGGCGCTTCTATCTGTGCAATAAGCCTCTCGCAGTGGGCCGCCCCCCGGCTGTCGGGGTGATCCTCTCTGGCCCGGTCGGCTATCTCGCGTGCCTCCACCAGCTCGTCCTCGTCTCTCTTCCCGGAGGCCAGGCGATACGCTGCGCGGGCCGATACCGGATGTTCGGAATGTTGTTCCATAAAATCGCGCAGTGCTGCTTTATACCGCTTCTCTTTCAGCTCACCGGCGGCCTGATTGTAGCCGAAACGCAGCCGGTTCAGATCCCAGTCGATAAGCGCGTCCTCGTTCCCCGCCTCCCGGTGGAACGACAGCACATCCTGGTAGAGCCGGGCGGCCCTGTAGATCGGCGAGTCCTGATCGGTACTTTCGATATCCCAGGCGAGGAAATCATCAAGTGGGTCGAAAACCGGACTTTCAGGGCGAAGCACAAACGGATCCTGCGGCAGCGCGGACGCCTGCTCGCCGCTGCAGTAGAACTCCAGGGCCTCCGCCACGAGGAAGTCATACAGGGTCGGCCGATAACGCTCGGGCATGTTCCCCTTTTCCATAAGGATCTCATATTCCCCCACAGGGATCCGCTTCAGTCGATCTTCCGCATCGAGTGCGCGGGTGTAGTTTTTGTCGATCTCGGCGAACAGCCGGGGCAAATCCCACGTTTTGATATCATCGCCGGGCGACTGCTCGGTCTCGGTGCGGTTCAAAAACCGGTGTTTGTTGCTGCTGAAATACTGCCAGTACCAGTGCGCCAGGACGGCGTGCAGGAGGGGATGAGTTTCCTCCGGTGCCTCCTTGATTTCCTCTTCCAGCCGGACGATCACTTCCTCCGGCTTATACCCCTCCACTTCTCCCTCCATCCTGACCTTCATCCCGATGGCGCGGACGAGCTCCGCGTTTGCCTCCTGTTGCGTCGCGCGTTCAATGATCACCTCAAGATGCTCCACAGCCGTTTTGGGAAGGCCCTCGCGCCCGGCCTCCTCCACTTTCTCCCAGAGCTCATCCAGCCCGCGGTCGTCCTCCCCCTTTTCGGCGGCACGCACGTTCCCAATAACGCCGTGCTCTCCCCGGTCTCTCCACAGAGTAATGCCCGCCACTGCTATCGTAATCACCGCCACAACCGTCAGAGTCAGCCTGGACAATCGTCCAATCATTGGTCGTCTCCTGTGTATGAGATTCTCGTTCACCAGCCGGATCGTGTATTCCGATGACCGACCACATTATCATGTCGGACGCGTGTTTTCGCCCGGCCGGCAGCACGAACTGAACTGAGGTCAAACTCCTGTGCTTTATTGGACGCGACCGGACGGCAAATGTTCCGACAAAAAAACTGGTGCAGTGCCTGTTGGTCCCAACTGACCGTATGACCATAAACCCAGGGCCAGTTACCTCCGCGCGGCAACGCAACGGTCCCGGAAACTTTTGCCCGCGGACAACCCCGACGCGGTCGATTCAGGCGTAGCCGTGCCTGAGGCTGCATCCGTTCCCATCCGGCACCTGCGTAGGATACC
>JBKHGK010000113.1:0-6350 GCA_046539705.1 Candidatus Brocadiia bacterium
ATGCGGATTATGGCGCTGGATCATGGAGACAGGCGGGTGGGTGTGGCAATCAGTGACCCCCTGGAGATCGCCGCGCACGCCGTGACGACACTCGAATCGGACGGCAGCGACCGGATAATCGATGATGTCCGGGAGCTCGTGGAGGAAAAAGACGCGGAGCTCGTGGTGGTCGGCCTGCCGATCAACATGAATGGCAGCGAAGGGGAAAGGGCGCAGAAAGCACGCAGTTTCGCCAAAAAGCTGCGCCGCATCCTCGTCGATGTCCCGGTGAAACTGAGCGACGAAAGACTCAGCAGCGCCGAGGCGCATCGGGCCCTCAGCCAGCAGAACGTCTCGATGGGTGAGCGGGGGCGCCGGGTGGATCAGATGGCCGCACAGGTGATACTCCGGCGCTACATGCGTGCGAGAGAGAATTCCCCTTCATCCTGACAGCGGGGAACCGGACGGCAAAAAATGAAGACTTTCCCGTCAGGAGAGCTCCGAACAGCTGCACTCCGGCCTGCAGCAGGCTCAGCCGGACAGCGGCCCAATAATAGCAGGCGCTGATGAAATTTGCCCGCAGGGAGATCTTTCGTTATACTTCCCCTTTCCGATTCAAACCCACCTGTTAATTCAACGCAAGGAGTGTACACATTATGGTTCAGAAAAGAGTAATACTCGGAGAATCGGGCGGCCCAACGCCCGTGATTGACTGGGAGGTTGCTGGCGCCGTTGCTCAGGCTCAGAAACGTGGCTGGGAGGTCTACGGCATGATCAACGGCCTTGAAGGTCTTCTGAATGCCAATATCGAAGGCAACATAGTTGACCTGACCGATGTCGACCCGATGTCCTTCGCATTCAATGGCCCGGGTGCCTGCCTGCGCACAACGCGACTGAAACCCGGGGCCGAACAGTATGAGAAGATGGGGCGCAATCTGGACGAGCTGGATGTGGACGCCGTGATCTATTTCGGCGGGAACGACTCCGCGGATCAGCTCCATGGTCTGAGCCAGAAGGCCGACGTTCAGACGATCCACGGCATAAAGACCGTCGATAACGATCTGCCGGTCACCCACCACTGCCCGGGATACGGCTCAGCCGCCCTTTACAACGCAACCGCGCTGAAGAACGTCCACAGCGATTACAGTTCCTACAGGGTGCGGGCGAATTTCGAAATTGACAACAAAATCCAGCAGGCCTGGGACACCGCACCGGTGGCCATATATCAGGTCATGGGACGTAAAGCCGGATGGCTGGCCCAGGGAACCGGCTTCGCCAAGGTCGACCCAAAAGGCCAGATCCTGAAGGATCGACCGCCTCACCTCATACTCTCCCGGGAAATTCCGTTTGATAAAGAGGAGTTCATGGGGCATCTGGATGATATTCTCACGCGTCTGGGGGAGGCGGTGATCGTGGTTCAGGAAGACCTCACCGAGGCCGATACGGGAAAGAGCCTGGCCGAGAAATACGCCGACGATGTCGCACGTGATGAACACGGCAACATACAGCACGGACGCGCAACCTCATTCTCTCCCGCGGTCTTCCTGGCACAGCTGTGCACCGAAGAGCTGGAAGTGGAGACGGTCCACGGCAAGGTGAAAGACGTGGCGCTGGTCCCCCAGCACATACAGCGGAGCTGCATGATGTCCTCCATCGATGCATCCGAGGCCTACATGGTGGGCAGCTCCTGCATAAATGCTCTCGACGACGGGGAATCCGGGAAATCGGTCGTGTTCCGTCGGGATAACGGCCAGACCGAGACCGACCTGACGGAGATGAGCAATATCGCCGCCAAAGAGCGGGATGTGGAGCGGAAATACATCAACGACGTCTGGGGCCCGACTCAGGAGTTCATCGATGAGTTCATCTATCTTATCGGTGGCCCGGCCGCTCTGCCCCACTATTCGATGCGTCGCTTCCCCTCGGTGGCCGTTCCGCAGGGTATAGCCGACAATCCGTATGTGAAAAACGAATAGAAACCGCAGCGAAGGCCACCACGGCCCTGAACTTCATCTGAAGGTCGGGGCCAAGCGGGGCGCATTTAGTATGTTCCGGTTTTGGACACGGGTGAGATGTCTATGTATAGCAGGCATCCGTGCCTGCGGAGACAAAACGATGCAGAACCGCCAACGGTGTGCGCCCTTCTGTAAAGACGGATATACAGGTTGACAGGCAGGATGTCTGTCATACGTACCGCCCCTTTCCCTGCCGGCGCTTTTAGCTTTCGTGCCAATGCTCTCCGGCTCTGCAAGAAAAATCGGGAAACGCCCCATATATTGCGATCCGCTATCTGGACAACCGGGTATCCCTCCCGATCTATTGACCTTGCCGTTTCGACTTCGTCAGTAACCTGGCATAGTATCGTCCATAATCCCCGATGATATCACAGACATAGCACCGTCTCCTCCTTCAATCAGAATAACCACATATGAAATTCGCCCACATCGCCGGACAGCAGTCAGCCACTCTCCAGACAGCGGCAAAGCCCAGCCCCGGGCAAGGGGAAGCCCTGCTGCAGATATCCCGCTGCGGCATCTGCGGATCGGATCTTCATGCGTGGGAGGGGAAGTGGGACGAGTCCTACCGCCCCGGACACGAGTTCTGCGGGGAGGTGCAGGAGATCGGCCCCGGGGTGAGCGGACTTGAACCCGGAATGCGGGTAACCGGCGAAAGTTTCGGACACTGCGGTGATTGTGCCCGGTGTCGGCAGGGACGGTACAATTTGTGCGAGAATATCTGCTGGAATCCTTCCCGCCCCGGTGGTGCTCTGGCACAGTATGCCTGTTATCGGGCCGAGGCGCTTCACCCTGTGCCCGCTTCATTATCCGGAACACAGGCGGCTTTGACTGAACCCCTTGCCGTGGCACTCCACGCCCTGGACCGCGCCGGTCTGCGGGCCGGACAGACCGTTGCGGTGATTGGATCGGGTACTATCGGGCTGCTCTGCGCCGCCGTGGCCTCCGCTCGGGACGCCCACCGGGTTTTTTCCGTGGCCAAATACAAACATCAGGCGGAACTTGCACGTGATATGGGCGCCACCGACGTCATACTCACGGGAGAGGCCGATCCGCGAGAGGCCATACCCGAGGCCCTGGAGACAACAGGGGTGGATATCGGCGTGGATTCGGTGGCAGCGGGAACGAGTCTCAGCGTGGCACTGGCACTCATCCGCCCGGGTGGCACGATGGTGGAAGTGGGCGGCATCACTCGTCCTCTGATGGCCGCACTCCAGCCAATGGTCAGCGGGGAACTGAATGTGGTCGGGGCCAGCTGCTACGCCGCCACAGGGGAACAACCCGACATGGCCCGGGCAGTTGAACTTATCGAACAGGGGATTATAAACCCTCGACAACTCATCACCCACACCTATCCCCTGGACCAGGTGCAGTCCGCCTTCGAAACGGCCGCCGACAAATCAACAGGATCCGTCAAGGTGATGGTCGAGATGTAACTAATCACCTATCCCCCATCATACCCTCTCAATTTCTTCTTTATTTCTTCTCTATTTCCCCACACAGAACCGGCTGAACACTCTGTCCAGCACATCCTGTCCGCCCACCTTTCCGGTTATTTCCCCCAGAGCATCGGTCGCCTCGCGCAGATCGACCGCCGCAAACTCGTATCCCATTCCCGCCCTCACGGCCTCTCGCGCGCCGGATATACGCTCCAGCGCCCGTCGGACGGCATCGCGCTGACGGGCATTGTAGAGCGAATCGGCCGCGGAGGCATCCAGCCGGCCCTCCAGAACCACCCTTGCCAGCGCCTGACGCAGCCGGGCCATCCCCTCCCCGGTCAGAGCGGACACATGCACCACCTCCGAGGCGAGGTTGCTGACTTTGTCCTCGGATAACTCCTGCGGAAGATCACGTTTATTGATCGCGCAGAGAACATTCTCCGGATTGAGTTCCCACGCCAGACCGATCTCCCCCTCCTTGAGTTCTCGGGAGCCGTCGAGCACGAGGACGACCAGCTGGGCATGGCGGGCCAGGTCCCGAGCACGTTGCTCCGCATCCTGCTCGATCTCTCCCAGGCGCCCACTGGGTTTTTCCCGGTCCCTCCACAGGCCAGCCGTATCCGTGATGGCAAAACACACGCCGTCCACCTCGAACTCCCCCTGCACCGCATCACGGGTTGTGCCGGCCGTCTCGTGGACCATCGCCAGATCGTCGTCGACCAGCCGGTTCAGCAGGCTGGATTTGCCCGCGTTGGGCGGTCCACAGAGAACCACGTGGATCCGGCCGTCACTGGCGAGCTCGCCCTTGCCACGCTCCAGCTCCGACTCCAGGCGCTCCCGGATACTATCGGTCACCTCCAGAAACTCCTCCGCATCGATAATCTCGATCCCCTCGTGAGCAAAATCCAGCGCCGCCTCCACCCGGGCGCGCAGATCCGCCAGCTCATCCTGTATGGTATCGCACTCGTCCGAGACCCTCCCCTCGAGCTTCGAGTGGGCCGCGAGCAGCTCGGACTCGCTCCGTGCCCGGATCACCTCCAGAACCGCTTCCGCCTGGGAGAGGTCAATCCGACCGTTCACAAACGCCCGTCGCGTGAATTCGCCCGGCCGTGCCGGACGCACCGACTCCCCGCCGGCCTCCATGAGTGCATCCAGAACCATATCCATCACGGCAGGGGAACCCGGCAGATGCACCTCGACGACATCCTCGCGGGTATACGAGCGCGGTTCACGCATTACGTACAGTCTGACCGGCAGGGGCAGATCATCCCCCTCCAGCATCATATGACCGGGGGTTGTGGTGTAGGTCCGCCGCCAGTCCTCCGCCCCGTCCTCGGCCCGGAACCGCCGGTCGACCGTCTCCACCGCCTCCGGCCCGCTCAGTCGCACGACCGCCCGTTCGGAATACCCCCCGGGCGTGCTGACGGCCATTATGGTGTCCGGATCACTCACGGGCGCTGTCTCCATCGCTCACACCTCATCCAGCCGCACGTCCTCGCATGAGAGCAGAAATTCCTCCGCCTCGGCGGACCACAGCCCGGCGTGTCGACTGCAGATATCATCCAGTTCCCGGTACACCTCTTTGAGCGGCGGCTCCGCCTGCCGGGCGGCGTCCGCAAAGTTCGATATGGCGGTCATGGGCATCCGAACGTGCGTGTAGGCGAGCTTCTTACCTCCCGGGATGTCCGGAAGATCCAGGATGGTATCCGACACGCTGTCGAGCCCGCCCACGTGGGTTACCATCCCCGCGGGATTGAGCCTGCCCTCTCCCATCATCCGCAGGGCAATCCGCAGGTCATCGGTGTTGCCCCCGCTGGTTCCCACCAGATGATGACGTTCGTAGTGAACATTATAGAAGTTAATGGAAGCGGTGAAGTCCTGATCCTGCGGTCCGGCGAAGAAATTCAGACATCCGTCCCGCCCGAGAATCTGGTCGCCCTGCTGCACGACGGCGGGATGCGGGAAGAACACGAACACGTCGTCCATCATCCGGCCATCGGTCAGCTCCCTCACATAACTCACGAGCTCTTCCTGCCCCCCGGCCAGTTCCTCGGGATTACAGTACACGAGATTCACTCCGTTCCTCTCGGCCTCCTCCTCGGGAAACAGCTCCCGCGCCCGGGCCAGACGATCCGGGTCGATATCGGTTACGAGCAAAAGCTCCGGTTGTTTGTCGCCGTGTATGGCCATGTCAATGGCCCCCAGCCCCATCGGCCCGGCGGCCGCCAGCAGCGCGCACAAGCCCCCCTCCTTTATGCCAAATTCATGCTCATACTCCCCCGGCGCCGTGTGGTGATACTGCGCGCGAAACGCCCCGACGACACAGGACATCGGTTCGGCCAGAGAGGCCTTGAAGTAGGCATCCCCCTCGTAGGGCAGAAGACAGTCCATCGTCATAACTTCCTGCGGAATGATTATCCTCTGCGCATTTCCGCCGATCCACTGGAAGGAGTAGCCCGGGGCATCGAGGGAACCTTCATAATTCAGGGCCGGCTGGATTCCGAACTTCTGCCCCGCTTCGAACCGGTCCTGCCACCTGCTGCCCACCTCCAGCAGACGACCCGCAAACTCATGCCCGATTATGGTGGGATTCTCCGCCACATCATCGGGCACACGTTTGTGATCTTCCCCCTGTTCGGCGGCTTTGTGGGAGGACATGCAGACGCTGTTGGAAACGACCTCCGCCACTATCTCGTCGTCGCCGGGATCCGGCAGTTCAAACTTCTCAAGCCTCAGATCCTCTTTCCCATAAAGCCTGAGAGCTACTGTTTCGGTGGACATATCTAAGAAACCTTTCCGTTGGAGAGTGAAAAAGCGCCGAATGATAGTTTATGACAATTGAATTCGAGGGTAAAGGCTCTTCACTCCGTTGCGAACATCCTGTGCCGTGAAATGCCAGTCAGTCCCACGCCCCTCC
>JBKHGK010000114.1:0-6329 GCA_046539705.1 Candidatus Brocadiia bacterium
TCGCCGTACGGCGAAGAATCTGCTGAAGAACGTGGTTCACTGAATACTTACGTTTGGTCTACGACCGAGCCGTCAATATCCGGGCTACGCCCTTTTTACCTCCGTTTTTCCCTCTTCATTCATGGCGCAGCGCTTCTATCGGATCCATATTGGCGGCGCGGTAGGCGGGGTAAAGACCCGACAGAAGACCCACCAGAGCGCTTATGCCGAAGGCCAGCACCAGCGACCACAGAGTCACTATCGTCTCCATCCCCGCAAAACGAGTGACGAAGTGCGGCGCAGCCAGGCCCATCAGGATGCCGAATATGCCCCCAAAAACCGACAACAGCACGGTTTCCATGAGAAACTGCTCCACAATGTGGCGTTTTTTTGCCCCCACCGCCCGTCTGATCCCGATCTCTCTTGTGCGCTCCATAACCGTAGCCAGCGTGATGTTCATGATACCGATCCCGCCAACCACCAGGCTTATGGCCGCGATTGACCCAAGCACTATGCTGAAAATCCGCGTCGTCTGCCGTGCCTGCTCCAGAAGCTGATACGGAACCACCAGCTCATAATCCCGCCGAGAACGATCCTGTTTGAGGATCTGTTCGACCATGTTTTCCACATGCGGGACGGACTCCAGTTCATCCACCTGGACCACGATCTCGTGCAGTTCGACCTTTTCCCCGCTCAGACCACCCGAACCGGTCGGCGCCACATCGCCGAAATGGTTCTGCATGGTGGTCATCGGTATATAGATTTCCGTATCGGGATCGCCTCTGACCTCCAGCTCATCGACCTCTCCGCGCCCGGCCCCACCAAGCACACCGACCACCCGATAACGCAGATTACCCACGTTCACCAGCCTCCCGACCGCCCCGCCAAAAGGGAACAGGACCCGGGCGGCTTTACGGCCCAACACGCAGACGTTTTTGCGACCATGCATCTCCCGGGACCCGAAGAATCGTCCCTCCCGCATGGTCAGTTTACTGATCTCAGGATACCACGGTGACGTGCCCACCACATGGCTTTCCAGGCGATGCCGGCCCTGTTGCACAGTTTTACGTATCCGCCGCGCCTGGGCCATCACCGTGACATTGGGTACGTTCTCACGTATACGCTCGGCGTCAACGTAGCGCAACCCGTACTCCAGCACAAATCCATCATCGTCCTCCTCCTCGTCCCGGGGCGGTGCAACGCTTTGAATAATGATGTTATGGCTGCCAAGAGCTGCAATTTGTTCCTGCGCCTCGTGTCCGGCCCCCTGACCGATGGCCAGCATCGCGACCACAGAGCACACGCCGAAGGTAATTCCCAACACCGTCAGACTGCTGCGCATTTTATGCCGCCAGAGACTCTTGATACCTATTTTAAGGAGCCTTTTGGCACGAAACTCAAAAGCCATCATCCGGCCCCCTTCCCATCGCTCTCATCCAGCGCCAGAAAGCCATCTGACATCCGGTAGAGTTTCTCGCACCGTCCTCCCACCTTCTCATCATGAGTGACAACGATCAGGGTTGAGCCGCGCTGATGCAGATCCTGCAGCAGCTTCAGTATATCCCGGCCCGTTTTTGAGTCCAGATTACCCGTTGGTTCGTCCGCCAGCAGTAGCAGTGGATCGTTGGCCAGCGCACGAGCGATTCCCACGCGCTGCCGTTCGCCACCGCTGAGCTGGACGGGCATATGCCAGAGACGTTCTTCCAGCCCCACAAGTTTCCCCAGATCAACCGCTCTGTCGCGACTCTCTGCCTCGGAAAGCCCACGGTAGAACATCGGCACCTCGATGTTCTCCACCACACTCAGCTGCGGGACGAGGTTGTAGGATTGGAATATAAACCCGATTTTACGGCACCGCACATCACTCAACCGATTATCACTCAGACCACTCACGTCCTCGCCATCCAGCAGATAGCGCCCCTTCGTGGGATGGTCCAGACATCCGAGCATGTTGAGCATCGTACTCTTGCCCGACCCGGACGGTCCCATCACCGCCACCATTTCCCCCGTCCATACGGTCATATCGACATGATTGAGCGCCTTCACGGTGGTATCGCCCATATGATAATACTTGCACAGATCCTGTAGTTGAACGATCTCCCTCATTGAGGCCGATCACCTCCTCTTCCGGCGCCCTCTTCCCTTTCATCCTGGTTCCTATCCTTCATCCGCTCGATGACCCGAGCACGCGTATCGGGATCCTTCAGCATCCGTTCGAGTCGATCTCTGGCCCCGGGATCCTGCATTCGTTCCTCGATCCGACGTCGCACCTCCGGATCCAGTTCTTCAAGCACCTCCTTTACCGTCTCATCGATTTCCTCGTCAGTCTCCTCCCCGTCCGTCTCGTCCTCTCCCTCTGCACGATCAAGAGGGACAAAGGGCACATCGCGCGGGGTACGATCCGGTGTCGTAAGAACCACCCGATCGCCCTCTTCCAAACCCCGCTGCACATGCACGTGGGTATCGGTGTAGTAGCCAAGCTGCACTTCCCGGATCTCCAGCCCGTCCTCACCATCCACCCAGCACACCCGCCGCCCGTCCTGGGTATCCACGGCGTGTATGGGGACGGCGGGTGCATCCTCTATAGTGGTTATCTCGATCTCCACGCTGGCGCTCATACCGGGTTTTAGTTCCGTATCGTCGCCATCCAGATTTTCGAATGCCACATCGGTTTCATATCCGCTGCTCCCCCCCGTGAGGGCCCGGAACCCGGACTGCTGGGTGGCCATCGGGCTGATGCTCCGCACCTCCCCGCTCCATTTTTCGTCCGGCATAGCATCCACCGTTATCTCCGCCTTCTGGTCCACGCGCACCATCTGGGCCTGTGCCTCGGGCACCTCCACCCGGGCGGCCAGAGTGGATAGATCGGGCACGGTAAGTATCGTCTGTCCCTCACGGACCGACAGACCCTCCTGCACCGGATCATTCCGAAACCGGCGTGGATTCGTTGTCGACGCGTAAACAATCAACCCGGGTCGGGTGGCTTTGATGGTTGACTTTTCAACCATTTCGCGCAGTTTGTCCAGACGGTCCTGCTGCATCTCGTAGGTGGATTCCCGCGATTTCAGATCGGCCTCCGCCTGCGCCATACGGCTCCTGGACCGCGCTTCCGTACGTTCCAGGCTGTTTTTCGCCTCCTCATAGTCGGCCAGTTTCTCCTGAGCCTCCCGCACCAGGGTGTATTCCAGAAACAAATCCAGTTCCGTCTCCGCGCGCTCCAGCTCCACTTCTCTGCGTTTCTGCTCCAGTTCGTCGGCATCCAGCTCGTCGCGGTTCACATAACCCTTTTCCACCAGCTCACGGGTCCATCGCAAAGAGTCGTGCGTGCGGGAGAGTTCCTCCTGAGCGAGACTAACCTCGTTCTCACAATCCCTCCTCTCCTGAAGGGCTGCTCCTCCGATCCGACTGATCCATCCACCGGACTCGAAATCGACATCGTCATTAATCGCGGCCCCGGCAAGTTCCCGGCCGAGGTACCGTTCCAGCTCCATCCGGCCAAAACGCACATCGAGGCGCGCCTCGGAGATGTCGCTTTGATTCTGATTCCGCTGGACATCGTATTCTTCCTTTGCCTGCGTATATGCCGCGCTGGCATCCTGGACCTTTATCTTCTGCTCGTCGAGGTTATCGCGGGTCTGCGAAGCATCAAGTCGCATCAGCGTAACCCCCTCCTCCACATCCTCCCGCGTTATGCGGCTACCCTCTGGAATCACCTCCAGGATTTGGGTGCTGCCCTCCACTTCACTCTTGACCTTGTGGCTCTCCATCGCCTGAAGCGTTCCGCCGGCGGATACCGTCACCCGTATATCTTCCCGCTCCACAACCTGCGTGGGAAGTTCAGACTCGGAGGTGCCACCCAACTTCTCCTTTAATCCCAGAAATCCGAGCACTCCACCGACGGCCACCAGAACGGCGACTCCTGCGATGAGGGCATATACGGTAATAGCCGCCTCCCGACTATCCCGCGAGTGTTGATCCGGCCTGTCCATCGTGTTATTCGCCATCGTATCCGACTCCTTCCCGCAACCGGCCGTCTTCCTCCACGACCAGAATATCCAAGTCCTGTTCGAGCTTTAGAGTGGAAACCCGCAGATCCACAATGGTCTGCGCCATCCGGTTCTGCGCCCGCAAAAGGTCCTCCCGGGCGTCCAGTACATCCCGCATCGTGGCCCGCCCGGCGTCAAAGAGGAGCTCGGTGCTCTCCACCCTCTCCTCGGCCACCTCCACGCTCCGTCTCTGTATCTGGTGGCTGCTGCGGGCCCGATCCAACTCTCGCCAGCGGTTGGTCACTTCCAGCACCACCTCGTCGCGCCTCTCGTCGTAGTCCCGCTCGGCCCGTGCCAGTTCCACCAGTCGTCGTCTGTATGTGTTGCGTTCATCCGTTCTTTCCAGCGGCAGATCCGCATCCAGCCCGCCAAATACATCTCGCGACCCGTCCCCAAAATCAACCGGCCGGTCCCCGGGCGTATTCGCGGTGGCGCCCAGTATGACGTCCAGGCCTGGTTTCAGCTCTTCCCTTGCCACCTCAACCCTGCGCCGGGCGTCCTGCACTTCCCCCCGAATCGTTGCCAGGTCAAGCCGATTATCCAGCGCCAATTCAATACTCTCGGACCGACTGACCGGAGGTCGGTTCACCATCTTCTCATCAAGACGATCCAGATCTGCTGGATCCAACGTAATTCTGCGTCCGGGGGAGAGGCCGAGGGCCAGTTTGAAATCGTCCAGCGCCTCCCTGTATCGCTGCAGCGCCCCATCCAGACTATCGCTGGCGCTCAGCTCGTCCTGCCGGGCGCGGTCCACCTGCAGCTCCGGCACGCGCCCCGCTTCGGCCAGAGCTTCCGCCCGACGTCGTATCCGCACGATGTTGTCGTGGTTTATGCGTTCGTTCTCCACCCTCTGTCGGCTTTCAAGCACCCGGTAATAATCATTCAGCACGCCCACGGCAAAACGGCGCTGGAAGCGCACAAAGTCCCGCAGCTCATAGACCATATCCCGCTCGGCCTGGGCCAGAGGTTCAACTGCCGACAGGCGACCGTCTTTCAGCAGCGGCTGGGTCAGCGTCAGGTCCAGCACCGACCGAGCCGCGCTGCTGGAATCGCCGGACAGAAACCGCGTCGCGGTGGTGCTGAGGTTGGCCTGCAGCCTCGCTCCCGTTGCCCAGAGCCACTCCAACCCGGGTTTTGAACGCGCCTCCGCCGTCCAGTGATCACCGGTGTCGTAACCGGTTTCCCCCGCTATCCCCCAGAAAAACTCCGGATGGAACCGGTTGCGCTCGCTGCTCAACTCAAGAGCCTGCAGGAAGACCGATTCCTGTTCCCGACGATATTCCCGACTGTTACGGGCCGCCACCCGCAAAGCGTCCTCCAAATCCACCAGCACGGCAGACACCTTGTCCTCACCGCCACTATCATCATTCCTTTCATCCTTTACGTCCGGCAGAACGTCATCGGATGAGGCCTCGGGCAATTCTTCCAGCAGCTCCTCGCCGTTCCGTTCCAGCCGGAGCCCCTCCCGCATACCCTCCACGTACTCGGACTTCGCATCGATTATCTCGTAGGCGTCCCGGTCAGCATCGCGACGCGACTTTTTGGCCGAACATCCCCCAAAAAGCACCAGCAGGATGAATAATGACATGCAAGAAATAACAGCCCGGTTTCTCATTCCGTATCCTCTGCCATAATACCTCCCTCAAGCACCTTCACCGCCCGGTCGGCCAGTTCATTCTCATCTCCCTCAAACACCCTTCCTCCGTTTCTGAGCATGCCCATCAGAAACGATGCGGCAAGTTCCGGATCCACATCTCTCCGGTAACGACCCTCCTGGATTCCCCGTTCAATCGTTCGCCGGTATACGTCCATAATGGCCCTGATGCGGCGTTTGAACTCTGGCCAGAGATTACGTTCACGTTTCGCCCGTCGCAGTTCCTCAGAACGAAGAAGGGCAAAGAGCGGCCGGC
Source organism: Candidatus Brocadiia bacterium (assembly GCA_046539705.1). GTDB lineage: Bacteria > Planctomycetota > Brocadiia > SM23-32 > SM23-32 > CAZXYF01. The sequence continues at coordinate 5,936 of JBKHGK010000114.1, forward strand.
GCTTCGCCTGTGACCTCACGTGCTGGCGCGCAAGCTCCACCAGACTCGCCTCCCGCCCATCGGGATCGGCCATACCCCCCAGCGACTCCACCAGTTCATCCAGCCCCGCCAGCAAAGTTTTGAGGTACAGATCCTGTTTGTTGTCGAAATAGCGGTAAATGGTCCCCTTCCCCACACATGCCTCACGAGCCACTTCATCGAGAGTGACCTCATCGAACCGCCGATCAAGGAAAAGCTTCTCCGCCGCTTCCGTAATATGTCTCGCCTTCTCTTGCATTATCTCGATCTCCCGGGCACAGTACTGACCAGTCAGTACTGCCGAGTATACGGTTTGTGCCTGTTGAAAGCAAGAGAATTTGCTGCTTTTCTCACAAGGCTCCAGAATTCCTGATCC
>JBKHGK010000115.1:0-6215 GCA_046539705.1 Candidatus Brocadiia bacterium
CCAGTTCCGGCCAGTCCGCCACGATCAGCGCCTCGGCGTTCATGCTTTCGGCCGTGAGCGGTGCGCCGGCCTCGGCCACATCTCTGAGCTGATGCCACAGGGCCTCGGTCAGGTAGGGAACGAACGGATGCATCATACGCAGAGAGGTATCAAGCACCTCGGCCAGGGTTTCCCGGGCACATGCACGGGCCACGGGATCATCAGATTCCCGGAGACGAAGTTTTGCCTCCTCCAGATACCAATCACAGAACTCATGCCAGAAAAAATCGTAGATTCTCTGCGCGGATTCATTTGTTCGTAGCTCATCCAGATAGTCGTCGACCTCATTCAGGGCATAGGCCAGTCGGCTCAGTATCCACCGGTCCTCGAAGGTGCGGTTCGCCGCCAGCTGATCGGGAGAGAGTTCGACATCATCGTCCCCGGTATCCTCCAGATTCATCAGCACGAACCGTGAGGCGTTCCACACCTTATTGGCGAAGTTGCGCCCCATTTCGAACTTTGATTCGCTCAGTTTTATATCCTGGCCCTCAGTGGTCAGCATGATCAGGCTGAACCGCACGGCGTCGGCCCCGTACTGTTCGGCCATTTCAATGGGGTCAATGCCGTTCCCGAGGGATTTGGACATCTTTCTCCCCCGTTCATCGAGTATGGTCCCGTGGATCAGAACATCGCTGAATGGGACCTCATCCATCAGTTCCAGTCCCATCATAACCATTCGGGCGACCCAGAAGTAGATTATGCCGCGATCGGTGACCAGCACGTCAGTGGGGTAATAACGGTCAAGGTCCTCCGTTTTCTGCGGCCATCCCAGCGTGCTGAAGGGCCACAGGGCGCTGGAGAACCACGTGTCGAGGACATCCTCGTCCTGTCGCAGTTCCTCATGCCCGCATTCAGGGCAGCAGTCGGGATGTTCGCGCGCCACAACCGGATTTTCACAGTTCTGGCAATAGTAGACCGGCAGGCGGTGGCCCCACCAGATCTGGCGGCTGATGCACCAATCGCGGACATTTTCCAGCCAGCCGAGGTAGTAATCCTCCCAGCGCTCCGGGTGGAACTCCACCTCGCTCTGCCGGGTTGCTTCGATGGCCATTTCGGCCAGCGGGCGCATCTTCACAAACCACTGATCGGACAGATATGGTTCTATGACGGTATTGCAGCGGTAGCAGTGGCCCACCGAATGGACGTATGCCTCGGTGGATTCCAGATCCTCTCTATCGTGCAGGTCTTCCACCAGGGCCTCCCGGCACTCAAGGCGGTCCATTCCTTCGTATCGTTCACCGGCCCGGATTGTCATTTTCCCTTCACCATCGATGACCTGGATGACCTCCAGATCATGCCGCTGGCCCAGCTCAAAATCATCGGGGTCGTGAGCGGGGGTTACCTTCACCGCCCCGGTTCCAAACTCCGGATCCACCCAGTCATCGGCGACAATCGGGATCTCGCGTCCGACGATCGGCAGCACCAGCGTTCGCCCGACCAGATGTTTGTAGCGTTCGTCGTCGGGGTTCACCGCCACGGCCGTGTCGCCGAGCATCGTCTCCGGACGGGTGGTGGCGACGGTTATGTACTGGCTGGGTTTGTCCTTGAACGCATACTGTATATACCAGAGATGCCCATCATGTTCATCATGTTCAACCTCATCATCGGCCAGCGCGGTGCCGCAGCGGGGGCACCAGTTAATGATGTATTTCCCGCGGTAGATCAGCCCCCGTTCGTAAAGCTGAATGAACGTTTCCAGCACCGCATCACTCAGTCCCTCGTCCATGGTGAACCGTTCACGATCCCAGTCCAGGGAGGATCCCATCCGGCGGAGCTGTTTGGTAATGCGGTCACCGTATTCCTCGCGCCATTCCCACACGCGTTCGATGAAATTCTCGCGCCCGACGTCCCAGCGATGGAGCCCTTCACCGGCCAGCTGTTGTTCGACGACGTTCTGGGTGGCGATGCCGGCGTGGTCGGTGCCCGGCACCCAGAGGGTGTTATAGCCCTGCATCCGCCGACGGCGTACGAATATGTCCTGCAGAGTATTGTTCAGGGCATGGCCCATGTGGAGTTCCCCGGTTACATTTGGCGGGGGGATGACCACGGTGAAGGACTCGCCGGGATCCTCGGGGTCGGGGTGAAAGAATTTGCCCTCCTCCCAGAAACTGTAGATAGGATCCTCGATCCGTGTGGGTTCGTAAGTGGTCCCTATCTCTATATCAAACATGTCGTTCGTTTCGGTTTCTGTATCCATTAAAATCCACCTTTTCCGGGATTGGTTAGTCCGTCTCGCATTCTTCCATCAACAATTTGTATTCTATGCTGTCCACAAGCGCCTCCCAGCTTGCCTCGATTATATTTTCGCTGACCCCCACGGTGCCCCAGGTGTGCCCATTGCTGTCGGCACTCTGGATGACCACCCGGACCCGTGCGGCCGTGGCTTCTTTCGGGTTGATCACCCGCACCATGAAGTCCGTCAGGTGCATTTCACCGAGCGGCGGATAATGGTGTTCCAGTGCCTTACGCATGGCACCGTCCAGTGCATTGACCGGGCCATCCCCCTCACTGGCGGTATGTTCGCGATGACCGTCGATGCTCAGTTTCACCGTTGCATCGGTAACCAGCCGGGCGTTGGCCTGTTTGATGGTACTCACGTGATAGCCCTCGACATCGAAGAAACGCCGGTAGGTACCAGCTTCCTTGCGTGCCAGCAGAGCGAAGGAGCCCTCGGCGGCCTCAAACTGATATCCCTCGTTCTCCAGCTGAGCCACGCGGTTCAGTATGCGGGACATCACCTGTTTGTCCTCGTCTATATTGTAGCGTTTGAACATCTCCCGCACGGTGGCCTTGCCGGAAAGCTCGCTCACCAGAAAACGCCTTTCGTTCCCCACCACGGCCGGATTAATATGCTCGTAGGTCAGCTCATCCTTGAGCATCGCATCCACATGCAGCCCGCCCTTATGAGCGAAGGCGCTGGAGCCGACGAACGGCTGACTGGCGCGGAACATCATGTTGGCCTCTTCGTAGGCGAAACGGCTGACCTCCGTCAGTTTCTTCAGCCGTTCTCGTCCGATCGCGCGGCAGGAGGTTTTCAGTTCGATAATGGGGATGGCCACGCACAGATCCATGTTCCCGCAGCGCTCACCAAACCCATTGAGAGTGCCCTGCACATGCCGGGCTCCGGCCTGAACCGACGCCACGGAATTGGCCACGGCCAGGCCGCTGTCATCATGGCAGTGGATCCCCAGCGGAACATCCACCGCATCGCCCACCTGGGCCATACACCTGGAGATCTCCGAGGTCAGTGCCCCTCCATTTGTATCGCACGGCACGATCCAGTCCGCCCCGGCCCCGGCCGCGGTTTTCACCACGTCCATTGCGTGCTGCCTGTTCTCCTTAAAACCATCGAAAAAATGTTCCGCATCGAGTATAACCTCCCGATCATGCTCTTTCAGAAACCGTATGGAGTCCTCGATCATGCGCAGATTCTCCGCCAGCGAGGTCCCCAGCACCTTTTCCACGTGTCGGTCCCACGCCTTGGCGACCAGCGTGACGGCGGGGGTGCCGGCCTCAAGAAGGGCCTTCATCCCGCGATCATCCTCACATGAGGTAGTGGCACGGCGTGTACTGCCGAAGGCGGTGATTCGGGCGTTCTCAAAATCAACATCCCGAATCTTCTCAAAAAACTCCGCATCCTTGGGATTGGAAAGCGGATATCCCCCTTCTATATAATGAACTCCCAGCTCATCAAGCTTCCGGGCAACTTCAACTTTCTCCTCAAGCGACAGGGAGACCCCTTCGGCCTGACATCCGTCCCGGAGAGTGGTATCGTAGACATACACCTGTTTGTCGTCTTTATTCATCGTCTTCACCCAGTTCAAATGCGTCGTGCACTGCCTGAAGGGCGCGTTCGCCACCTTCAGCGTCGATGACGACGGAAATTTTTATCTCGGATGTGCTGATCATCTGGATATTAATCCTGTTCCTGGCCAGAGCCTCGAACATGGTCTCCGCCACGCCGGTGTGGCTCCGCATTCCCACCCCCACGATACTCACTTTGGCCACGCCCTCATCCACCTCCACCTGCCCGGCCCCCAGGTCGGAGGAAAGTCGCTCTGCGGCCTTTTTGGCGGCTTCAAGATCGCTTTTCAGGACTGTGAAAGTGACGTCCGTCCTGCCCGCGGCACTGACGTTCTGCACGATGACATCGACGTTGACGTTGTCGCTGGCGATGCCTCCAAAAATCCGTGCTGCCACTCCCGGGCTATCCGGTACATCTCTGATGGTTACCTTAGCCTCATTGGTTTCAAGAGCGGCACCTCGTACATCAACCTGTTCCAGATCCTTTACTCGTGTCACCAGCGTCCCCTTTCCATCATCGGCACTTGAACGGACTCTGAACGGAACGTCAAACCTCTTGGCAATCTCCACCGCCCGCGAGTGCATAACTCGCGCTCCAAGACTGGCCAGCTCCAGCATCTCGTCGTAATCAATTCTCGGCATCCTTCCAGCATCAGACACCAGGCGGGGGTCGGCGCTATAAATCCCATCCACATCGGTAAATATGTCACAGCGATCGGCATTCAGAGCTGCCGCCAGGGCCACCGCCGTCGTGTCAGAACCACCACGCCCCAGAGTGGTGATGTTATCATCGCAGTCGACCCCCTGGAATCCCGCCACTATCACCAACTGATCTTTATCCAGTTCGCTTCGCAGACGCCGAGTGTGGATGCTCTGAATCTTCGCCTTGCTGGAAACGCTGTCGGTGCGGATGCCCGCCTGGGCTCCGGTCAGGCTCACCGCCTCGTATCCTTCACCGTGTATGGCTATGGCCATCAGGGCGATCGACATCTGCTCGCCGACCGCCATCAGCATATCCATCTCTCTCGGGTCGGGTTCGGGATGCAATTCGCGCGCTTTTTCAATGAGCTCATCGGTCTGATCGCCCATTGCACTCACCACAACCACCACCTGGTTGCCCTTCTCGAACTCACCGATGGCCCTGCGCGCGGCGGCCCGGAGCTTCTCCGGGGTCGCCACGGATGAGCCGCCAAATTTCTGCACTACAAGAGCCATGAATCCTCTACCATTTTCTGTACATTCTGATTGGCAATTTTCACCTCTTCCACACGCAAGAACCGGAAGAAGATCACTCAATCCGGGTAGTCACCATCAGCTGGAGAAGTCCCGTAGAGCGGCACAATGAAGGCCCCACTGCGTGAGACTTATAACGGTGAGGTTACCCAATACGGAGCGAGTATGTTATGCTCTCCCCCCCGGTTGTTCAAGTGCGAACTCTTCTGAGGTATCCAGATATGAAACATGATTTGCCTCCCCGGGTGCTTACCATCGCGGGCAGTGACAGCGGTGGTGGTGCGGGAATACAGGCCGACCTGAAAACGATTCTCGCCATGGATGGGTACGGCATGAGCGCCATAACCGCCCTGACAGCCCAGAACACCCGCGAAGTAAGTGCCGTCCGGTCCGTGCCCCCGGCTTTTGTGCGGGAACAAATAAAAACCGTAATCAGCGATATAGGTATCGATGCGGCCAAAACCGGGATGCTCCACAGCGCTCCCGTCGTCCGCGCCGTCGCCGATGCCGCCGAAGAGTTCCATATCACCAACCTGGTGGTGGACCCGGTAATGATCGCCAAAAGTGGCGCTGAACTGCTGGACGAAAAAGCGGTGACGGTGCTCCGGGATACCCTGCTCCCCCTCAGCACGGTTCTGACACCGAACCTGCCGGAGGCCCGTGCGCTTGCAGGCCGGGATGTTGATAGCCCCCGGAAACGCCGCGATGCGGCGGCCGCACTGATAGATATGGGAGCAAAGACTGTCCTCATCAAAGGGGGACATCTGCGGGAAGAACCGGTGGATCTGTTCTACGATGGTCGGGACTTCCATGAGTTGAAATACAGCCGGGTGGATACAGACAACACCCATGGAACCGGCTGCACCTACTCCGCTGCCATAGCCACCGGCCTGGGCAGGGGCATGGAGCCGTTCGACGCCGTGACCGTGGCGCGGGCAAAGCTGCAGAGGGCGATCGAAAACGCCCTGCCGCTGGGCAAAGGGCATGGCCCACTTGATCACCGGGCAATGCGAGATATGGAGAGGGAGCAGTGAGTCGGTAGGTAAGATGCAGAATAGAGCCTGCCCCGCCGCATTACGACGGTGAGCAGTAGCGGCTGATCTGTTTGCGGCAGTCGTGTACAATGAGAGTATGTTTTG
>JBKHGK010000116.1:0-6209 GCA_046539705.1 Candidatus Brocadiia bacterium
ATTCAGCTCCTGCTCCGCCGCCCCCACCTCATGCCCATCGGCATACACCGTCTGAGACTCTCCGTCATGGACGATGGCGATGTGAACCCACCTGTTGCGGGCATCGACCTCAAAATCCACGTCCCGTGCCCAGAACTGAGCCCGGAACTGTCCCGCCCGGCCACCCCGAACGCGCAGTGAAAAATCCTCTCCCGTGGCCCCGGCCCTGCCGAACGAAAAAATGCCCTCGTGATACTTGAATTCGCGGACCAGCACCTGCATCTCAACCGTCTTCGGCCGATTCCCTTCTATCTGGAGATCGGCGGCACTGACCCCGAGATCCACGTAATCACCGTCCCCATCTAACTCGAGGGCCACATCCGACGTTACCTCCGCCCCGCACACCGGACGTACGGGTGGTTGATCCCATGCCCCCACAAAACACAGAAAGAGACAAACACACAGAACACAACCGGCCGGGGTCCTCAGACCCTTCCCTTCCGACCGCAGTGGCGGGTGTAGCGGTCTCCTCATTATCAGCTCCTGAGTCCATAACGTTGGGTGCGCCGTTCTCCATAACCCCAGGGCAACCGGGTATTCATCCGGACGGGGCACAGATCTTTCATCTGCGGCTCTGCAACCGGACGTCAATGCAAATCACTCGCCAACGGCCTCCCGGCTCAACCGGAAAACCTCCTTCAGTCTACCATCAGACAGTTCCGTCAGCCAGCCTTCACCACTGCCCACGACCGCATCGGCAACGTCCTTCTTCTGCTCGATCATCTCCTCAATCCTCTCCTCAACCGTACCCGCACAGATAAACTTGTGCACCTCGACGTTCTTGTCCTGACCGATCCGGTAGGCCCTGTCGGTTGCCTGATCCTCCACGGCCGGGTTCCACCACCGGTCGAAGTGGAACACATGACTCGCCGCGGTGAGATTCAGGCCCGTACCGCCCGCCCTGAGGGACAGGATAAACACCGGTATCCGGTCATCCGCAGACTGGAATTTATCCACCATCTGAGACCGTTTTTTCGGGGACACGCCTCCGTGCAGAAAAAGCACCTCGCGTCCGAATATCCGCTGCAGATACGTCTTCAGTCTGTCCCCCATCTTTCGGAACTGGGTGAACACCAGGGCCGATTCTCCCACTTCAATTATTTCCTCCAGCATTTCACGGAGTCGCGCGAGCTTACCGGATCGGCCCTCAAGCCCCGAGCCATCGTCGAGAAAATGCGCCGGATGGTTGCATATCTGCTTGAGTTTACTGAGGGTGGAAAAGACAAGGCCGCGCCGCTGCATGTCCCCGGCACCTTCCAGTCCCCGGTTCATCTGCTCCAGAACCGCGCTGTAAAGGGACGCCTGTTCTTCGGTGAGATTACAGTAGACGTTCATCTCCATCTTTTCCGGAAGATCCTGGATTATTGAGGTATCGCTCTTCTCGCGGCGAAGGACGAAGGGGCGAGTGATCCGCCTGAGTTTTTCCGCGGCTTCCGGCGAACTGCCGCTCTGGATGGGCATCAGGAACGTGCGCTTGAATTCGCTCCGGCTGCCGAGCAGGCCGGGATTGAGGAACTGCATTATGGACCAGAGATCGCCCACGTGGTTCTGCACGGGCGTGCCGGTGAGGGCCAGCCGGTATTCGGCCTCGAGGGATCTGGCCGCCTTCGCCCTTTTTGTCTCCGGATTCTTGATATTCTGAGCCTCGTCAAGCACCACCCCGGCCCAGCGGATTTCGTTGAGAAAGTCGATATCCCGATGCAAAAGGCCGTAGCTGGAAATAATCATCCCCTGTCTCCGAGCCATCCGGAGGAACTCCTCCCCTTTTTCCCGGTCCGACCCGTGATGCACCATCACCGGAAGATGCGGGGTGAATCGCGCGGCCTCCCTCTCCCAGTTGTTGACGACCGAAGTGGGACAGACGACCAGCACGGGCCGGGTGCAGCCCTCCTCCCGGTCCATCTGCACCAGCGCCAGGGTCTGGATGGTCTTACCCAGTCCCATATCATCCGCCAGGCAGCCGCCGAGACCCCAGTTACGCAAAAACTTCAGCCAGGACAGCCCTCGGGCCTGGTAGGGCCGGAGCCGTCCCTCAAACCCCTCCGGCACCTCCACCGTCTCAAACTGTTCCGGGGCATTGAGTTCCTCAATCAGTTCCGCAAGCTCTCCCTCGGCCGTAATATCCTCCACCTCAATCTCATCGGCCGCTTCCGCCGCCCCGACGTCCATTTCCACCACGTCGCGGACGGTTCCCTCCTGTTGCCGGCTTTCACGCCAGAACTCCAGAGCCGTGCTGATCTGATCCGGATCGACCTCGATCCACTCTCCCCGCACCCTGACCAAGGGCACTTTCAGATCCGCCAGCCGTTGCAGCTCCTCCAGCTCAAGCTCATGCTCCCCCAGAGCCAGCCGCCAGTCGAACTCCACCACGCTGTCCAGCCGCATCATCCCGGATCCGCCCATTGCCGGACTGCGCACCGTGGCCCGGGCTTTCAACCGGTTCCGTGCACCGTCGCGCGTCCACCACTTCGGCAGAAAAACCCCGAAACCCGCCTGCTGAAGCATGCGGGCATCCCGGGCAAGAAACCGATATGCCTCTTCCGCGTCCATACGGACCCGGGCCGGCTGGCTGTCCTGGAGACTTCGATCGACAAGCGAGCATATCTCCGCCGCCCGCCCCAGAGCCGACAGTGCGAACTCCCGCACGTCCGCATCGCTGCGTTCCAGCGCCGGCAGGACCTCCTCCTCGGTGTTCCATATTTCGGCCAGAGGCACACGGAGACTGGGATCATCGTGAGGCTGCAGCAGGAAGGTAAGACTCCACTGATCCGACGACGTATCAATGGCCGTTATCAGGGCGTTCTCCTCATCTTCCACGTCAGGCTCTTCCAGCCGGAAACATAGCCTCCAGGGCGCTTTCGCGGCAACGGAAATCGGTCGACGCCATTCCTGAATACGGTGTCTCAGTTCCTCCACTTCCTCCCCATCCCAGTCCAGCTCCCCGGACCGGGTTTTCAGCGCATGGAACCAGGCGTCATCAACGCTCTCAAACTCGTCCCGGGGGAGAGCCTCCGGAAGGCTGCCGGAGGATCGCACCAGCCAGTCCACCGTCCAGTCCACGAACCGCACAAGATGCTGTCGGGGGGAGACCTCCGGCGGATCTCCATCCTGAGGGTCGGCAAATGCACGCGCAGAGGCCGGCATCCCCCCGGCAAGATCGGACACAGCCTCCGCGTCATCACCGGTCAGCACGGCCTCCCAAACCGCGCGGCATGAAGGACCCTCCCCCCGGATCCCGGGTAGAAACTTCTGGCGCGCCACAATCGACCCGGCCAGCCGCATCGCCCGGGTCCAGAACTTCACATCCTCCCCGGCTATCACGCCGGGTTCCACCCTATGGCTGCCGGCACACCGACACAGCAATTCAACGGCGTCGGACGGGCCGAGCCTCATCACAGCGGTTCTCCAGGGAGCAAGTCGTATTTTCGCCTGGTTCGGAGGAGGTGTGCCGACCAGAGAATCCGAAGGCAGAGGTTCCTCCCCTTTGGTCGGAAGCCACAGCACCCCCTTCCCCGCAGCCGGATCACAATGCGAGGCGGCAATTCCGATATCCGTTAGTATGTCTTTCAGCCCCTCACACCCCGGATCATACGGGTGCGGACGCGCATCGGGATTGTCCGGCTTCCGCCCCGGTTTCGCCCGGCGCGGCCCCCTGATTTCAGTCTCCTTCTCCGCCCAGATGAGAAGACGCCTCCCGTGAAAACCGGCATGAAGGATATGCATCGTGGAATACGTATTTTCGGAAGTTGGATTATTGAACAGCCCGCCGCGCACCGGCACTTACAGCGATCGACGATATCGGCGGCCGGAGATAATATCCGGCCTATCGCGCCGTTATCCGGCCGGCGAGCTCACGTGCAATGCACCGCGGAATGCAGTTTTTCGGGGGGGATATTGGTGCGGAAAGTGTAAGTCTTTTGAACCTCAAATAATTCATCGACCGGATCCCGGAAATTTGATACCTGCAGATAAAGCCCGTCCTGGGGGAGGTTGCGATGGATTGCCTGCACCAGCTGATCGGACTCGTCGATTATGAACGGCACGGAACAGACGATCGCGTCCGCTGATTCCCACACCGTCCCTTCGACTATGGTGTCAAGGTCAACAGCGTTCCCCTGGACCAGCTCTATTCGATCCCCGAATCGATCTCTGAGCTTCTCGCAAAACAGCTCCTCCTGCTCCACGCACATCACGCGTCCATCCTCCGGGACCGCCTCGAGTACACCCCGGGTCAGGGCACCGGTGCCGGCTCCCAGTTCCAGCACATCCTTCGCATCCACCGCCTCCAGCTCCTCCCGTATGGTATCGGCGATATCGCGATTACAGGGAAGCGGGGCTCCCATGCGGATGGGATGTCGCAGAGATTTCAGCAGAAATGCACCTGCACGGCAACATCGGCGAAAAAAGCCTTCACTTTTCTCCATGTTATCTTCCATATAAGTCTCTTTCCGGGGGCATCTGCCCCCCGCCTCAGTCCGCCTTTCCCGGGCCAGGCCGGATGGCGGTTCAAATATTGACGGACAACAGGAGGACGTATTTACACCACACCCAGTTCCACGGCCCGTTCCGCTATCTGAATCGTATTCAGCGCGGCCCCTTTGCGGATGTTATCGGCCACACACCACATATCCAGGGCATTGTCCCGCGACGGGTCACGGCGAATCCGTCCCACATAGACCGGGTCTTCGCCGGCCGCCTCAGCGGCCAGTGGGTAGCGACTCCCTGCCGGATCATCCACCACACGAACGCCCTCTGCCTCCCGCAGGATCTCTCGTGTCTCCTCCGCGGAAAGCGCATTCTCCAGCTCCACGTTGACCACCTCCCCATGGCTCATTGATACCGGCACACGCACGCAGGTGGCCGTCAGCGGCAGTTCCGGCAGATCCATAATCTTACGGGTCTCACGCACCATCTTGATCTCTTCGCTGTAATAACCCGCAAACTCGTCACTCAGGCTGCCGATCTCCGGTATACAGTTGTCGTAAATGGGATGGGGATAGGGCCCATTTTCGGCCTCCCCTCCCTCCACGGCCGCTTTCCTCTGTGCATCAAGCGCCCTCACACCGGATCGGCCGGTACCACTGACCGACTGGTAGGTGCTCACCACCACTCGCTTCAGACCGGCCGCTTCGTGCAGGGGAGCAAGTGCTACGACCATCTGAATTGTGCTGCAGTTGGGGTTCGCGATGAAACCTTCGTTATCCTCTATCGCCCGGGCGTTGACCTCAGGAACGACCAGAGGAACGCGCGGGTCCATACGGTAATCCTTACCGTTGTCAATCACCAGCACACCTTTTTCCACAGCGTTCCAGCCGTAGAGCTGGGAGGCGCCGGACTCACCCTCGGTGCCCGCGAACAGCGCAATATCCAGGCCGTCAAAAGCCTCGTCACAGGCCGCAACCACCTGGCGTTCACGGCCGGCGATGTCCTGTTTCCGGCGGGAACGCGCCATGATGCGCAGCTCATCCATGGGAAAGGACCGCTCCTCGAGTATCTCAACCAGCTTCTGGCCCACAAGTCCTGCACCCACAACTCCGACTGTGTATTCTCTACTGCTCATCCTCTGTCTCCTCAATCTCCACATCTATTCCGAACTGTTCTTTACAATGTTCCTGATACGCCTGAGGCGTCATCAGATCCTCCAGCTGGGCGGGTTCATGAACCCTGATTTTCATCAGCCAGCCATCTCTGTAAGGGTCCGCGGCCAGCATGTCAAGATCCCACTCCAGGTCCGTATTGACCTCCAGAACCGCAGCGTCAGCCGGCGGCATAATATCGTGCACCGAGTTATCCGACTCGATCGTACCTATTGCAATATTCACCATCATCTCGTCATCGAACCGGGGAAGTTCCACCGCCACCAGCGGACCCAGTGAGTCCAGCAGGGGGGCGGTAACGCCCATTCGCACGACCTCCACGTCAATCTTCACCCACTCATGGGTTGGTGTATAGGTTCTGTCATCCGGAATTTTCATAGGCACATCCATAGAAAAGACATCTGAAGGAAAGGAATCTCATTCTACCATGATCGCCTGAGACTGCAAAACGGGAACGCTTCCAAAACGACCGATCTGCTCCATACAAATCCAGATAACTGGACCCCGGGAACACGGCTACAGGTGCACGAATTAGGCCCCAAACAAGGGTGATCGGTGATCTGTCATCGGTAA
>JBKHGK010000117.1:0-6188 GCA_046539705.1 Candidatus Brocadiia bacterium
GCCTTTGACTGTTCTCATATCTGGCGCACTGACGACTCGTGAAATATACGGGGTAAGGGAGTGGCAGAAGCCCACGAGATGGGCGGGGTCAGTCCGAGGGAGGGGGTTCAGGACGCCGGCGGGGCAGGGATTCGACCGGATCCGTCGGGCCCTCTCCCACGAGTCCGACCAGCAGATATTCTTTGTTCAGGGGATCATAAATCAGTTCGTTCACCAGCCGGAAATTCTCGATGTGGCCGGTATTATCCATGTGAATTCTCTTGCCGGTGCAGGGGAGACGGTTATCCCCGATGTGGATGCAGTTGCCATGACCGGGTTCTATCGGGAGTGCCCGGTCTATGAGATGGTGCACTTTCTCTTCCACCCGGTCCAGAGGGATATCGAGATCATCCGCGAATCCGATGACGAACCCGTGGCGGACTTCGGAGTGCAGTTCCGGCGGGTTGTAGCCGTACTCGTTGGTGAGCACGTGGGTGGTGAGGTCCTCCGCGGAGTGAGCCATGAGGCGGTAATGCAGCATTTTTCCCGCCTCGTCCCTGATCGCGGCCGGATCGGGGCCGAATACGGTGGGCCGGTACACTTTGACTTCTTCGCCCACCGCCACCAGCACATGGGCGTTGTGTCCCAGCTGTTCGTGGATCAGATCGAAATGCTCAACCACCACCCTCCGTTCGGCCTCAAGTGCCTTCCGCACCGCACGCACAATCCGGTCGGTCGGGCGCATGGCCATCTCGTAACGCACATCCACGTGGAAGGTATGGGGGGAGAAGAACTCGTCCGGAGAAAAGTCAAAAATCGGTGCCCGTCGGGCGTTGACGCCCTCGTCGTCGTTGGTGAGCTCCAGCCCGGGGAAGAGTCCGCGGATGAGCGTGGATTTACCGGCCCTCGGTCCGCCCAGTATACCCACGAGCCAGTCGTCCGGATAGAGATAGCGTTCGGCCAGGATCTTGCCCAGGTGGAAGAGACGTTTTTTCCCGCGAGGAGCATGGTAGCGTGCGGATATAAGACTTTCCGGAGCGGCCGGCGGAGGCGTCATGGTATCTCCCATCGTTTCAGTCGGGTAGCTCGATTTCCATATCAAGGAGCGGGGCATGCTGCTGGGCGCCATACACATCGGTATCTCCGGCATGTCCGGAGGGTACGGATCGGCTGATAATGATTTTTATGGCACAGGCCGGGTCGAAATACGTGATATCCCGCACGCGATCCTCGGGGATACTGTATGCCCTGGCCACGAGATCGGGGGTGATGTTGCGGGCCCGTTTCATCCGCTCGTAGACCGAGGGGTCGCTGATAAGCAGGTCCAGGGAGAGCTGATAGGGGCCGGCGTTCTTCGAACGAATGACTCTGGCCAGTTGATGGATCTGTCTCATATCTCAATCACCCGAGTCTGGAAAAGGTCCTGTTCGGCGCATTCTATCAGATGGTAGATGGAAAACTCGTAAACCTCACCGGCGTCGATTTCGGAGGGCGAGAACGGTAACGCGAGGTTCCCGGCCGTAGCTATACGGTCGGTATAACCGTAGTGCAGCAGGGTGGAGCGGGTGATGCTGCAGAGGGAGTGTGCGTCCTCCTCGCGTTCGGCCACTGATTCAATGACGAGGCCCAGCTCGTGACCCACGTTGTCGACCTCGGGTTCGAGCTCGCCCATGACCCCGTTTTTGCCGTAGATATGGAAGTTCAGCTCGCCGCCTATTCCTTCTGATCGGGCGGTGCGTTTCACGCGGTTCTGGACCTCATCAAGCACCGAATTTACCTGATGGATGAGGCCGGGATCCCTGATCCCGGCGATTGCGATGGTCCGGTAGCCGACTTTTCTGGCGCCTTCGACCTTTATGGCGAAGGGACTGCACTCCACAAACCGGGTCCCACGGACGCGAGTGCCGGCTGCGTCCATCTCCTCAAAAACCGTATTCTCCAGGTCGAGGTGTCCTCCGGGTCCGTGGAGATGATATGGATCCGCTTTTTCGTAGAGGGAGTGGGCGGCCACCGACTGGCGGGTGAACGTCCTTTCGTCGCTGAGGGAAACAAGGGTGAATCGGTTCTCTTCCAGCACTCCCATGGCGCAGTCCGAGCCGGAGCCGGGGTTGGCGGCGATGGCTCCGCACTCCAGGATCTTGCCCAGATGCAGGGCGAGTCCCGGTGGATATCCCCGCAGGATCGGGAGCGCGGCAAAGGGAGCCGGGTCGTAGGCCCGGCCGGCCAGAATGACGTCGCAGTCCTTTCGGTGGGCGTCGATGATGGGGGAGGTTCCCATCTGGGCGACGATGTGTGTGGTTTCCTTCACGGATTGTTCGGTCAGCTCGGGTGCGCCGGACAGCGGTGAGGCGCGTCCCTTCCGCAGGGCGTCCAGCACGAACTGTTCCGGCAGGTCGGCCGCGATCTCTCCAAGCAGGAACGAGAGGTTGTTCTCCTTTGCCACCTGCCGGACTATCCGTCCGCACCATTTCAGATGCGGGGCGGCGCCGGATCCGCCCGCGGACCCGATCACCACCGGTATGCCCCGCGGCACGGCTTCCCGCAGGATGTGATGCAGATCGCGGTGGACCGCTCGTTCATCGGTGAAGGACGTGCCGGCCCCCAGGTAGTAGGGCCCGGGATCGGTGGAGCCGGCGTCCACCGCGATCAGGTCGGGTTCCCGGCGGAGACCCTCCATGAAGGAGTCGACGGGGAAACCGTATCCCAGAATGGCGGTCGGGGCCAGTATTCGGAACGGTGGTAGCGGCTCAGCCATTGTCCTGTTCCTCCCGGCCGTTCAGCAGGGCCAGTGTCCGGTTCATCTCGTTTTTGACGATCATAAATCCTTCGTCGAATCCCATCCCGGGTTTGGCCAGCATCCGGTCCGGGCGGGTGGCCAGCGCCACGTGCACACAGCACCGGGCGGAAATGTCGGTCTCATTGCACGTGCCGCCCTGATAATATTCCACCTCAGAGTTCCGGCAGTAAAGTGCTGCATTAATCAGGCTGTGCAGGCTCCCGAGATGGGGAGTTTTGAGCTGAACCATGTCACAGCAGCGTGCGTCCACAAACTTTTTCACGTCGTCAAAGCTGTTGCACCATTCGTCGGCGACTATTTTGACCGATATGTCCCGTTTCTGGAGCTCTCTGCGGATGTTTCCGAGCAACTCAATGTGACGGTCCTGCTCATCCATATCAACGGGCCCCTCCACGTAGAGGGGGAATTCCCCGGTGATGTCGTCAAGCCGGCCGAGATAGTCAGCTATACGCTCGGTATCTCGGTCAAACACAGATCCCAGATTGCCGTAGACGTCGATATGGAGAGTGGGTTGATAATCGTCGCGCAGCCGAAGTTCGCGTATTCGGCCGGTCAGCCAGGTCAGATATTCCCGCAGTTTTTCTCCCCGGGTTCCGATCTTTTCCCGCACGTTGTTGAGCAGCCCGTGCGGCAGAACGTCCGCCTCTTTCAGGATCATCTTATCGGCCCCCTCATGCCGGTGATCGCCGGACTGACCGAATATCGGTAGCGGTTCGGGGACCAGTGGGAGGTCATACTCCTCGCAAATCACCTCCACCTTCAGCGCGTTACGGGCCAGGGCAACTGCTTCGAGCACGGCCTGGCTGAGCCCGTAACGCACCGCCGGATGTATTGTCTCGGCCTCGTCCAGGCGGTCCACCTGCCGAATTGCGTCCCGGAACGAGTTGAGCTCCAGTCCTTCAAGGGCCGGCCCGAGCCTGTTTCGCAGGTGTGGCAGATGTTGTTCGGCAATAAAAAGCGGGCTTCGCCCGTGGGCTCCGGAATACTGGACGGCAGCAGCATCTCCCCGGGCAATTGCTCCGTTCTCCAGGCGGAGGATAAACGAGATGCTTTCCCCGGGCTGGCGGATGGCCGTGAAACCACGTGTGGCTGGTTCCCCTTTGTAGGCAAATCCATCTCGCCGGGCTCCCTCTTTAATGGCACGCTGATCGTCAAAATAGAATCCGGAGACGCCTCCGGAGAAGGTGACTTTGTCAATTCTCATTTTGGCCTCCCAATGAGTCGACCCTTGCCGATGGCATAGATATCATCCATGACCATCTCGAAGCCGGGTTCTCGTCCCTCGTTCTCGGCCCGTCTGGTGATCTGCTCTTCGGTGAAGTCCCGCAGCTCCGGGTCCGCGGGAACGCCTCCCCATTCGAGCACGCGGATAGCACCGGAGTTGTCGCGAACCGGCAGGATTTTTCCCGCGTTGTATGTTGAAGGTGCGAATGGGACATCCAGCACACCCTCCTGGAAGGCCCTGACCGTGCCGCGGGCGAGGTCGCCTTCGCCGAGCTCGCGCACCCGGTCGAGCAGCGTTCGGACCTGTCGTTCAATGAGCGTTTTTTCCGTTTCCAGAGATTGTCCGAACGGAGCGCGCTGTTCCTCCAGCATCTGGACGGCCTGGCGCGATGCCTGCAGACCTTCCAGGTTCGCCTCCCGGGTCGGCACGCCCGCGGCCTCCTGGGGAGTTTTGACGATGATTTTGTTGGCGTCCGAGAGGGCTCCCACCCCGGCCCCCAGACTGATAACCGCAAGCGCTTTGCCCTCTTCCCGGGGGAATCCCCCCATCCACTGATGGAAGACAGTGGTGAGTTCGAAATCCTCCCATCCGGCGTCCTGGAAATACTCCTCGCCCAGGGTCCGGAGCGTTGCCATTGCGGCCACATCCTGAACCAGGTTTCCCCCCTGGCCATAGCCCAGCGTGATCGACTTTACCCCCTGCTGGAGTGCCAGAATGCCTTCAATAATGGCGATCGCATGACCCATAAACGGGGGGATCAGCGTTCCCGACAGCGGCCCGAAGGGTTCACGATTGATTGGGACACCGTTACTTTCGTATATGCCGGCGAGGCGATCCACGTAACGCCAGTTCTCGATGGAGCTCCGGAGGGAGACGTTCTTGGCGTACGGGATGTTGTAGGAGATGGGACCGCCCTCAAAGGAGCTAATCCCGGCGGCCAGGGAGATTTCTGCCAGCAGTCGGGCATCAGGGGTCCCATGCCGCACCTCCACCGGTTTGTCGACCCGTTCAACCACCTTCCTGCACCCCTCAACTCCGTGGTTGACGGCGGGGAAGCCGTTGAGCGCGTCCCGATGCCCCTTTCGCGTGGCGTCGATGCCCTTCTGAGCCTGCTCGTAACGGTTCTGTCGGGTATACGAGTCGATGGTGATGGGGAGCAGGTCGGCCTCGGGTTCCAGATAAGACAGCAGTTCGATCTGATCCTCGACAAGCGGCACGCCCGCCCGTGGCTGGAGGAGTATGCGGCCCTCGCTCTGCGCCTGCGCGAGCACATCCGGAAAACGTTTGCCCGCGGGCAGGTTGCGGTGGTAGCTCAGTGCCTCTTCCAGATCCACTTCGCTGCCGGTGTGCCAGGACCCCAGAACGTCCGATCGCCGGCTGTCGAACTCCTCCCGCTCCATTCGCGTCTCCGGGCTGTCCATGTGTCCCATTCGCGCCTTTCATGATGTTAAATCACAATTATCCCGTCCATTCCGATCCCGGGTGTTGACCTGCTGATCCTCATCCCGACCTCTATCCTCTATATCCCGCCGGAGCGTCTCAATGGCCCGGTCAAGATCACAATCAGCCGGGAAGATTCGATCAAAACCCATTTCCTCGAACATTTCGCGCACCTCGGAGAAGTCGCCGGCGCCGACGTTCAGATTGCCCCCGACATAGAGCGGGATATGTCCAAGACCGTTTTCCTCGCATTTATCCGGCAGGCCTTCACAGTCTATCCGGCCATGCCCGTATAGAGAGGACACAAGTATTGCGTCGGCCCCATGTTCCTGAGCGGCCTCGACGAACTCCTCCTGCTCCACCATAACCCCCAGGTTCACCACGTCAAAGCCTTCCTCCCTGAGTTTGCGTTCCAGGAGTCGGTTTCCCACCGCGTGACAGTCGGATCCGATTACACCCAGCACAACGACCGGTTCTGGTTCTGTCATCGAGGCCTCCCCAGGCAGGAATCCACGAGAGCAACAACCTCTACCCGACATATTACATCATTGGATGCGTCCAATGAAACCAGCCGCGGGCAAGTTGCGCTGCCCCGGGGCCGCGGGACGAGCGTCCCTGTCCGTTCTTAGCCCGCATATTTCACAAACCTCAAACATTAATTGTTCTAAAAGCAATTTCAGCAAACGTGAATTGCGAAGTCACAGACAGGTTTATAACAACAGGGTGTTTTTAACAGTGCCGGCAACA
>JBKHGK010000118.1:0-6168 GCA_046539705.1 Candidatus Brocadiia bacterium
TTATTTGTCGATCTGACGCTCCGGCAACAGGCGGTTTCAGGAGCGGTCGTTACGCGGCGTATATTCCTTCCCGAATTCTCCCACGTAGGTTGCTCTTGGCCGGAATATTCGGTTGTTCTTGAGGTATTCCAGCACGCGAGCGCTCCAGCCGGCCATACGGCTCACGGCGAATGTGGGGGTGAACATTTCCGGGGCTAAACCGAGCGAGTGATAGACCAGTCCGGAGTAGAAATCCACGTTCGGGAATATGCCCTTTTCCCGTCCGAATTCGTCCAGAACCGCATTCTCAAGTTTCTTCGCCGTTTCAAGAAGCAGCTCGGCCTCGCCGTCTGCCGAGAGACGTTTCGCAAGCGGGCCGAGTATGCGGCCTCGTGGGTCAAATGTCTTGTAGACGCGATGGCCGAAGCCCGGGATCTTGCGGCCTTCGTCTCGGGCCTCGCGGAACCACTCGTCCACATTCTCGGGGCCGCCGATCTCGCGGAGGGTGTATATTACCTGTTCGTTGGCACCACCATGAAGGGGACCATTGAGGGCAGCTATCCCGGCGCCCAGAGAGAAATAAATGTCCGACAGGGTGGAGGCCACCACCAGCGCGGCAAACGTGCTCGCGTTCATGCCGTGATCCGCATGGAGAATGAGGGAGACATCCATGACGCGTTCTTCCATCGGGGTCGGTTTGCGGCCGGTCATCATGTAGATATAGTTCGCCGCGTGACTGAGCTCAGGATCGGGGTCAATGGGCATCTTGCCCTGGCGGATTCGGTAAACCGCTGCGGCGATGGTGGCCGCTCCGGAGATCAAGTGATAACAGGATTCTACGCTGCATGCATTGTCCTCGGCATTCTCCACCCGATGCTTACGCTGTTGTTCGATCGAGTCAAACTCGTAAATTGCGTGTTTTTCGCCGGTTGGTGCAGTTTCCATCGGGATGGAATCCTCGTCCGCCGAAAGCGCATCTTCCGGACTGGGTCTGCTCTTCTCCTGTTCCACGTTGGTGTATTCGCGTCGCATCAGCGCCGTGCCCAGGCGCAGGCCTCCCATTGGATTCAGGTTTTCGATGGGGAAACTCATCATGTGGCGCAGGACGCCCGGCATGGGGCGGTAGCTCGCCATCTGTTCCTTAAACTCCTCATGTTCGTCCTCTGTGGGGAGATCCCCATGGAGCAGAAGGTAGCAGACCTCTTCAAAGGTGGAGTGGGCCGCAAGGTCAAAAATGTCGTATCCCCGGTAAATGAGCCGCCCTTTTGAACCGTTGACGTAGCCAATTTTACTTTCACAGGCAATAGCTCCCTCGAGACCGGGACCGACCGTGCATTCAATGGGCCACTCAATCTCGCGCGTCCAGGGGCTTTCGGGTTCATCGCCGGTTTCCTCCTGGGCACGCTTGAACGCCTCTTCGATCATTTGTGTAATTTCGTTCGTTTCCTCACTCATAACGACTGAATCTCCTATCTGGTATGCAATATCTCACACGCAACGTCCGACCCGCTATGGGACAGGTATGGGGGGAGGATAAAAAGATCCTCAGGCAGTGAGTTGATCCGCTACCCCATACAGAGCAGTTTACAGGGACCGTTCCTGTTTTACAAACGGGCTGACTGCAATGTAAGGGGTCTGCGGGGGATCTGACCCCTCCTGGCGGGGCGGAGCCCCGTCTTCTCATACGTTTCTGTGCCGTGGATTCCCCAGGCCTGTGTGCGCGTATGCCGTTGGGCAGCACGCGGTTGTTCACCATCCGCCATCGCCCATCGGTCCGGTATACCCGCACACGCCGGTCCGGGGGGAATTGACCAGAGGCATAAGCCCGCCGTAGTCATCGTAGCATTCATGATCGACGGCGCATTCGTCACAGAACAGGTTGTCTTCCCAGCAGATCGGGCAGATCCGGGTTGCTGGCTTCCCGCAGTCCACGCATTCCCAGTCCGGCATCTCGTTGCGGGCCAGAACCCGAACCTCTCTTTCGGGTTGCGGCCCTTCCCGTACATCCGCCACCCGCAGCTCCAGATTCGTCGTGCTGCCGTAGTCATATTCATATTCGCACTCAGCCTTATTACTCAGCACGTCGCAGATGGGTACGTCAGTCGATTTCTCCGGCGGTATTCCCATCATATAGTCTATGGGGCTGGGGGAGTATTGTTGTCCGTTAATAGTAAACCTACTGAGATGGCCGCAGCATTCGAGCCATATGCGGCGCAGAAAGTGATCCACAGTTTCGAGTGTGCTTTCCGACGGCACCTCAAAATGCAGCCAGAAGACCGGCTGAATGCTTTGGGCCACGATGTGATGAAGGCTGACGGGCCGGGCGCCCCTTGATTCACGATTTTGTTCCACGCAGCTCTTAATATGTCGGGTCATCCCGGTGCGTGTGTAGGTGCTTCCGCAAATCCTGCATTCACCCTGTGATTTTGGAGTTTTGTTGGCCATTATCGATCTCCCTTTAAGCGGTAAGTGATAAGTGCATTCTGGTCCGGCCTGATGGACCGTTTCAGTTAGTTTCGCCATAGACCCTGAAAATGTAACCGAATGCCCTTAAATACAAAGTGCAGTTGTGGATTGTTTTGGCCTCCCGCGGCCCTGTGCCGCGGCGCGCCACGATTAGCTCACTACGCGCGATCAACTCACCGATTGCCCTCCATCGGCCCTGCGCCGATGGGGGCAACGGAATAACTGGAAAGATCTTCTTTCCGACCGATTAGTTGATGAGACGGTTTCACGTCACTTTTTTGACGGCGTTGAAGATCGAGTCATAATCCGGGTGGTCGGTGACTTCATCCACGATGTCGGTGAACTGAATTGTCGAACCCTCATCGACCACGAAAGTTGCCCGTGCAAGCAGCCGCAGCTCCTCGATGAGGATGCCGAACCCCCGGCCAAACGAGGCATTCCGGTGATCGGAAAGTGTCTGCACACGTTCTATACCTTCCGCTCCGCACCACCGCTCCTGTGCGAAGGGCAGGTCCATGCTGATCACGTAGATGTTGAGATCGTCCGAGAGCGAGAGAGCTTCCTCATTGAACCGTCTTGCCTGCTGGTCGCACACGGGGGTGTCGAGCGATACCACGGAGGATATCACGCACGGACCTTCACACATTGAGCGGGAGGAGACGTGGTTGAGTTCGTTATCGACCACTGTGAATTCCGGTGTCTGGTCTCCGGCTTCAAGAGGAGTTCCCGAGAGTCGCATCTGCTGGCCTTCCAGCGTGACTGTTCTGTGTTCGGTCATCTGCCTTTCTCCTGGATTGATTGCTGGCCGCTTTATTGAGGATCCAGACGTCGCGCGGCGGCAGTGCTTCGTCTGGACTGACGATTGTTCAGGTGGATCAAGAGTGGATCTGTCGTGCATCTTACGGATGGCGGACATTCCCTCGAATTGGAGCGCGGCTGAGTCTGATTCATGGTGATGGTATTTCCGATGGCTCGAGCCGGAGGATAAGGGGATTTTTGAGATATTTCCGGGCGACCCTTTGCACGTCTTCGGCGGTGACTTCTCTGATTCGCTTTCGATACTGGTCGCCGAATGTATAACCCAGCCCGTAAAGCTCATTGAGACCCTGTTCCAGCGCGATGGCGGAGTTGGTCTGATGGCGCAGTTTGTGCATCGTGACGACCATGTTTCGGGCGTTCTGCAGTTCCGTTTCGCCGACCTTTTCATTTCTGATCCGTTCGATGTTATCGCGGACGATTTCAATGACCTGGTCGGTGTGGGCGGGTGAGGTGGCAGCCAGTACAGCATAGTAACCGTTTTCCAGTCCTATGAAGTTCCGGCCGTGGACCACATAGACCAGATCCCGCTCTCCGCCGCGCAGGTCGTTGTGGAGCCATCCTCCCGGATATCCGCTGCCGGAAAGAACCGCATCCATAACCTCCATGGGGTAGCGATCTTCAGTATCATGAATCGAGAGCCCGGGGTAGCCGATCTGGATGGCCGCTATGCCGCGCTGGACGGGAAGTGTCATTTCCTCCGGTTCCTCGCGCTTCTCCGGATCCGGGACGTCCGGCAGTTCAGGGGAATCGCGATTGAATCCGCTGTAAGCGTCTCTGGCTGTCTGTATGGCCTCTTCCGCGGAGATATCGCCATAGATGGTAAGAACCGAACGATCGGGGACCACGTGCTGTTCATAGAAAGAGGTTACATCGTTCCGTTCAATGGCCTCCACCGTCTCGCGGTTGCCGAGGGGGCCGTGGCTGTACGGATGATCTCCAAAGAAACTCTTTTTGAACAGGTGGCTCAGTTCCGACTGCCAGTCATCCCGTCGTCCGCTGATGGCCGAGAGGGTCTGCTGCCGTACGGTTTTCAGTTCCTCCGGCGGGAAGGAGGGGCGACGGATGAGATCCGTGAAGATCCGAAAGGCGTCCGCAAAATCATCCGACAGGACGTTTGCTTTCAGCCCCAGTGTATTGTTGCCGGTGATCGGGGAGAGGCGTCCCCCGCGTTCATCAAAAAAGCCGGCAATCTGTTCTGCACTGAGTTCGTCGGTGCCCCGGGTCATCATGTGAGCAGTTACCCGGCTGAGCCCCGCCAGGTCTTCCGGGTCAAGCCTTGCTCCTCCGAGTGAGATCCATTGCATATACACGAGAGGGACCTCGTCGCTGGGGCGGACCAGCACTTTCAACCCGTTGTCCAGTGTGAATTCCCGGACTTCCGGTTGCGTGGTTTCCTCCTCCGCTTCCTCCGTTTGGTTTTCCTCTCCCTGTTCGGGCCCCATAGTGATCAGCGTCAGGTTGTCTTTGTGGAGATATTCTTTCGTGACCCCGGCTACCTCGTCACTGGTTACTGCCTGTATTCCGGCCACGTATTTTTCGTGAAAGGTGGGGTTCCCCGTGCTCATGAGGTTGATGCCCAGTTTGCCCGCCACGCTCTCGGCCGTGCGGCGCCCGAAGACGTTGCTGGAGATCTCCTGGCGTGCTGCCTTGTCCAGTTCCTCGTCGGTAACTCCGCTGGCGCCGATTTCGTCCAGGATTTCCACAATCTCTTCAACGACGCGCCTGGAATCGCCTGGATCGCAGGTGCCGGTTATTCCGAAGACGCCGGCGCCGTAATCCGGGGTGTGGGAGTAGGTGGAGATGCCGGAGACGAGCCCTTTTTTCTCCCTCAGTTCCGCCACCAGTCGTGAGCTGCGTCCTCCGGAAAGCACGTTGCTGAGCACATCCAGCGGGTAAAGATCCGGATCGTCCAAAGGCACTGTGTGGAAGCCGAGATGAAAGTATTCTTTGCCCAGCTCTTTTCGCTGAATATGTCGACGGCGCTGTCCCATCTGGGTCGGCTCAGGTTTAGGAGTTGGCAGGTCGAGGCTCCGTCGCGGCATCTGCCCGAAGGCTTCCTCTATTTCAGCCACTGCCTGTTCGGCATCAAAGTCACCTGCTGCCACCACTATCATGTTGTTCGGGGCATACATCTGTTCGTAATAGGCGACCACGTCCTCTCGTTCTATTTCTTCCACCAGAGATTCGTGACCTATAACGGGATACTGCGTTGGGCTCCGCCGAAACATGGTCTCATACAGCGCGCGGTGTATGACCCGGCTCGGTTCCTCCTTGCTTTTGCCGACCTCCTCCAGGATAACCCCTTTTTCCCGTTCGAACTCCGATTCTTCGAACGTGCAATTCTGCATCCAATCGGCGAACAGCTCGATAGCCTCGCCGAGATGTTCGGGGGCTGTCGTTATATAATAGGCCGTGTGATCTTTGGACGTATAAGCATTGTTGGCGTTGCCAAGGCGCTCCAGGATGCCGGTCGTTTCCTCCTCGTCCCGATTCTCTGTGGTGCCACCACTGACCAGGTGCTCAACGTAATGGGAGATGCCGCTTCCAGCATATCGGCCCTCGTAAATACTTCCCGCTCGGACGTAGACCCGGAGGGAGGCGACGGGAGCGGAGCGGTGCTCCTGAACAACAACCTGCAGGCCGTTGTCAAGGGTTTCAACGAGGGGGTCGGAGGTTCCGGACGATGCGGCTGAAGTGGTAAGTACGGGTGTCACGATGCATATCCATAGGAGTGAGAGGCAGAGGCTGCGCATGGGCTTTCTCAAAAAAAAATTCGACCGTTGACCGCGGGCACATGTGATCAAATGGTCCATTATAAACGCTCGGCCCGGAAAACGCAGATAAATGTGTCGTGCTTCAGACGGAATTGGACATTTCCTCTTCGGAGATTAGCATATCTTTTAT
>JBKHGK010000119.1:0-6155 GCA_046539705.1 Candidatus Brocadiia bacterium
CGGGTTAGCTCTGTTCCTCTGTTTGTTTTTGCACGGTTATCAGGCCAACCTCGGGGCGGCAGAGCAGGCGGAAATTGGATCCCCATCCCGCTCCGACTCCTCGATTTATGACGAATACGGTATCTTTCTCCCGGTGAATCCCGCTTGCCCGTGCCGTCTCAAGGTTCGACCGCGTCACGACGGCACCGATTCCAGGCAATCTCACCTGACCGCCATGGGTGTGCCCGAAAAAGGCCATTTCCGCTCTCCTGCGGCTGACTTCCGGCAGCACATCGGGGCTGTGCGCCAGGACTATGGTCGGCAGATCCGGCGGGACTCCATCCCATGCGGCCCGATAATCGCAGTCAAAGACGAAACTGTCCCGGAGCCCGACAATGGCGATATGGCGCCCGTCGGGCGTGGCCAACCGGCAATTGTCGTCCGAAAGGACCTCGACATCCCGTTTGAGGAGTTCACGGCGGAGCTTCTCCGCCGGGTTTTTGCGACAGTTCTGGAAACCGCCCGCGCTGGAATGGCGGAGGGTCGTAAACTTGCGGATCAGGTTCCGACTGCGAAAGTAATCGTGTCCGCCAAGAACGGCATAGGTTCCCAGGCGAGCAGAGAGCATCTCTGCCAGCTCAAGACACGGTTCGATCCCCGCGGGGGCGTCGATAAGATCCCCCGTCAGGATGGCGAGATCGTAATCCCGTCCAGCGGCATCTCTCAGAAACCGAAGTTTCGCTGCATCGTCGATACCGAAATGCGTATCGCTGATGTGAAGAATTTGCATTTCCGGGAATCTGTCGGCCTCCAGGGCAAGCTGCCCGGGGGAACGGCTGTCAACAAGGGGGATCGTCCTTACGTCTATTCTGAACCGGCGGGGTTCAACGAATATCATGTATGCTGCAAGGACGGTGCCGGCAGCCAGCAGACCGGCCAGAATGTAGATCACGACCATCATCCGTTCCAAATCCCCTCATTATCCTGAAACATCGGCCAAGATATCGTAAACTAAAGGACGCGCCCATCAGGTCGTCTGATGTGCACGTTCCGCTCTGGGATTCCGGGCACCCGCCATTTCTGGTCGGGCCCACCGGAGTTATCAAACAGGGTGAGTCGTCTTTGGTGTGCCCACTGGAATGTGAATCCGGTGTATGGGCCGCCGATTGTCGCGGCGACCGTCCGGAGCCCTGCTGGCGGAGTCTACTGATTCGGCGGTGTTATCGTCAAATGATAGTTGTGAGGCATTTATGCTCCTGAAGCTGATACTGTTGCTGACCGTCACTCCGATTGTGGAACTCTATATCCTTATGCGGGTGGGCCAGGTTGTGGGGCTGCCGGTGACGATTGTGATAGTGATCGGGACGGGTATTGTGGGCGGTATCCTTGCACGCCTGGAGGGGCTCAGGGTTCTGGGGCGTATTCAGGGCAGACTGGGAGAGGGGGATATGCCGGGTGATAGCCTCCTTGAAGGGGCCATGATCCTGGTGGCCGGGGCGTTGCTTGTGACGCCCGGCATACTTACCGATACGGTGGGATTTCTGATACTTATTCCTCCGTCCAGAGTCTTGCTTCGTGAATTGCTCAAGCGGTGGCTGAAGCACTGTATTGAGACCGGGAGAGTGGAGGCGTATCGGAACGCGGGTTTTGGACCGATCCATCGAGAACCGCCGCCCGGGTCTCCGCCGCTTGAGGAGAACGATGATGAGTAAGTGGAGCGCGATGGCCCGCCTCGGCCGCTCTATACCTCTATCAGGGTTGATCATACAATGACACCATCTGAGAATCAGGAAACGCGACGCTGTCCGGGGGAGAAATACGACATATCGATTGCGATATGCCGTGCAAGACAGGCCAATCAATACCCCAAATGTCTGCTGTGTGAATACTGCGAGCGACGGCCTGACGAGGGACCCTCGACCGACCCCAGGGTCAAGAGTGCCATTTTCGGCAGGAATGCGGTGAGGGGGACCGTGCCGGATGAGATCAACGAGTACGTGATGCGCAAGGTGGGCATTGCCGCCGCGCAGTATCTGAGGGCGGAGTTCGGGGGAAAACCATCCATGGTCGTGGGGTGTGACGCACGGGAGAACTCGCGCAATCTGGCGCGTGTTTTCTGTGAGGGGGCGAACGCCGGTGGGCTGAATACCACACAGATCGGTGTCTGCACGCCGGATATGGCGCATTTTTACCGCGGAACGCATAAACTTGGCTCCGCGGCCTTCGTGACAGGCTGCCATGCGGAGCCGAACGTCAATGGCGTGAGAATATATCGCCAAAACGGGGTTCCCCTGACTTTCGATTCGGGTCTGGACAAAGTCGGGCTCATCGCCCGGCGTCTGAAACCGGGGCGCAGTAAATCTCCCGGACGTGATACGAGCGAGGATGTGATGGAGCCCTACCGGGCGTTCATGGTGAAATTTGCGCCGAGGTTAAACGAGCTGAAAGTGGCGGTGGACGGTGCCTGTGGTATGCCCGGCCGGGTGCTGCCCTATGTGCTGGCCCGACTGCCGGTGGAAGTGGTCAGAAGCCACGGGGAACCCGACCGTCGTTCGCCGCTTATGGGGCAACCGCATCCCTCCCAGCAGGTGGAGAGATCAATAGGCGAGCGAATACGCTCCAGCGGGGCCCAGATGGGCGTTGCCGTCGACTATGATGGCGACCTGTGCACCTTTTACGATGAGGATGGTGAGAGGGTACGGGCGGATCTGGCCGCGGCGCTGATCTGCCGGGAAATGCTGCACCGTATGCCGGGCGCACGGGTGGCCTATGACGTCCGTTTTACCGCCGCCGTGCGGCAGGAAATTATGGGTGCAGAGGGCCGGCCCCTCCGCAGCGCGAGTGACCCTCGCTCTATGATCAAGGCAACTCAGGAGAACGACGCGGTTTATGCCGCCAGTATGGAGGGTCGGCACTGTTTCCGCGATCTTTTCGGAGCGGAGTCGCCAACCCTCGCCATCCTGTTTATGTGTTCTCTCCTCTCCCGGACCGAGCAGACCCTCTCGAGCCTGGTCGCGGAGGTCGACGGCTTCGCCAGGAGCGGCCAGATCTCCTACAGATTCCCATCGGCCGAGGCTGTGGACAATGTGTTGAAGGGGATGAAGGGGGAGTTTCGGGATGCCGATCGGGATTCTGTGGATGGGCTGACTTTCCGGTTCGCCGACTGGTGGTTCAACGCCCGACAGGGGGACCGGGAGGAAGTGCTGAATGTGACGGTTGAGGCCCGCGATGAAGACCGCATGAGGAAAGGTGTCGAGATGGTGGAACGAATACTGGGCAATTACGACGCGGAACGTATCAAATGACGGCTGAGTTCCAGATGAACCGGAGAAATATGCCACGAACGTATCATATAACCACCTTTGGCTGCCAGATGAACAAACTGGACAGCGAACTGATCGAAGGTGCCCTGCGGCGGCATGGCTACGAACCTGCTGATGAGCCGGATCGTGCGAATGTCGTCCTGTACAACACCTGCAGCGTGAGGGATCAGGCCGAGAACCGGGTTTTTTCGCATCTGGGGACCTTCAGGGAAAGGGCGAACGATGACCCCGATTTCATCCTGGGTGTGGTCGGGTGTATGGCCCAGAGACTCGGGGAGGAACTGCGGGAAAAATTTCCGTACATCCGCCTGGTCTGCGGAACTCGCAATTTTACCCGCATCCCCGATTACCTGGAACACCTTCGGGCGACCGAGGATTGCATTGTCGCCATCGATGGGGATGATGTGGATATCCGGCGCGATCCGGAGTTGAGGAATGCCGGTCCGCACGGTTACGTAAGTATTATGCGAGGGTGTGATAATTACTGCGCCTACTGCGTGGTTCCCCATCTGCGCGGCCGGGAGACGAGCAGACCGCCGCAGCAGGTGCTCGAGGAGGTACGCCGGCTCGTGGACTCGGGGATAAGAGAAGTCACCCTGCTCGGGCAGAACGTGAATTCTTACGGCAAGGGCCTCGAGGAAGGGGCCAACCTGCCGGCACTTCTGCGTCAGCTCAACGACGTCGACGGGTTGCGACGGATACGGTTTATAACGAGTCATCCGAAGGATATGAACGAGCAGATATTCCGGGCCGTGTCCGGTCTGGATGCTGTCTGTGAACACGTACATATGCCCGCACAGAGCGGTTCTGATTCGGTCCTGGAGCGGATGAATCGCGGATACGACAGTGGTCGATACTACGAGTTGATAGAGAAGGGCCGGGAGATCTGCCCGGATCTTGCATTCGCCAGTGATTTCATCGTCGGCTTTCCCGGGGAAACCGAGGAGGATTTTGAGCGGACAGTGGAGTTGGTGCGGACGGTTGAATTCCAGCAGTCGTATATATTTCGCTATTCCCCAAGACCCGGCACCCGGGCTGCTGAGATGAACGACGATGTTCCGGATGGGGAGAAACGGCGACGCCAGCAGGTGCTTCTGGAGGCGCAGAAGGAGGTGGACGGCCAGCGGCGTGCGGCGCTCAGAGGTCAGGTGCTGCCGGTGCTCTGCACCGAGAAGAACGCGTCCCATCCGGAGGAGGGGAAATGGAGGGGGCGGACGCGGCAGAATGATATTGCGGTTTTCTCCGCTCCCGCCTGCGGAATTGGAGATATACGGCCGGTGCGGATCCAGAAGGCGACCGAGCTTACGCTTTTTGGTGAGGCCGTTAGGCGGGAAAAAGCGCAGAAAGTGGAGGTCTGATGCGTCCGGTGGCGAGCGAGGTACCCGATTGGCCGACGGAGGTGTGGCAAAAAATGAACATGATCGAGTATAAGGAGATCGTCGACGAAGTGGCGCGCATCTGCCGGAGGGCGGCGAACGAGCTTCCGGAAGATGTGCGGGCCGCGTTGAGAGCGGCGAGACAGGAGGAGACATCCAGTGTGGCCCGTTCCATACTCCAGCAATGTCTCGACAATGCCGATATCGCCGCCGGAGAAAAACTGCCGCTGTGCCAGGACACCGGCAGCGCGGTGTTTTTCGTGGAGCACGGAACCGATGTGCGCATCAGTGGAGGTTGCCTGCCTGACGCGATAAGGGAAGGGACCTCCAGAGGATACGTTGATGGAAAGTTGCGCAAATCAATAGTGGATGATCCGGTATTTGACCGGGAGAACACCGGCGATAACACGCCGCCCATTATCCATACGGAAATGGTTCCCGGAAAAAGACTGAGGCTGGATCTGGCATTGAAGGGCGGGGGCAGTGAGAACATGAGTGCCGTGACTATGCTCCAGCCCTCGGACGGACGTGAGGGCATCGCGGATTATGTGGTGAAGCATGTGGTGGAATCCGGCGGGAATCCATGCCCCCCCACAGTGGTGGGGGTGGGAATCGGTGGCAACCTGGAGAAAAGCGCCCTGCTGGCCAAAAAGTCCCTGTTCCGGACGGTTGGGGAACCGCATCCGGATGAGAGGTATGCGGAGCTGGAACGGGAGATACTGGAGCGGATAAACGATTCCGGGGTCGGGCCGCAGGGGCTCGGAGGGCGAACTACCGCGCTTGCTGTGCATGTGGAGAATTTCCCCTGCCATATCGCCTCCCTGCCCGTAGCGGTCAATCTCAACTGTCATGCGGCCCGGCACGTTTCTACAGTAATGGAATGATGGATGATCATGAATGTCATAGAAATACGACCCAGACTGGATGATTCGACGGCGAGGTCCCTCCGTGCGGGACAGCGCGTATCGATTTCGGGCACTCTCTATACCGCTCGTGATGCGGCGCACGAACGGTTGTGTGCGCTTCTGGACAGAGGGGAACCACTACCGGTGGATCTGGAGGGGGAGATTATTTACTTTACCGGGCCCGCGCCGGCCCGGGCCGGATATGCGGTGGGCAGCGCCGGGCCAACAACCAGCTGCCGTATGGATCCATTCTCGCCGAAACTCATCCGGGAGTGCGGCCTGAAAGGGATGATAGGCAAGGGGGATCGGGGGGAGGAGGTGGTGCGGGCGATGACCGAGCATGGCTGCGTGTATTTTGCGGCAGTGGGCGGCGCCGGTGCCCTGATCGCCAGGTCAATCCGATCGGCCGAGGTGGTCTGCTACGAGGATCTCGGCACAGAGGCCATCCGCCGGCTGGAGGTTGAGAATTTCCCGGCCACCGTGGCGATAGACTGTGATGGTAACAGCCTGTATGAACGCGGACCGTCATGAGGAGAAGCCTCTTTGGAGTTCTGAGTTCTAAGTTCTAAGTT
>JBKHGK010000120.1:0-6085 GCA_046539705.1 Candidatus Brocadiia bacterium
ATCTCTTCCGCCGCGTCCATCTCGTCCCGATACACCCAACCCAGGTATTCTCCCAACCCGTATACTAAAAGAGCCAGGACGAGGCCAAAAACGATCAGTGGTAGTATGACTGCCGTGAGCATTCAGAAATTCTCCGGCTTGATTAACACGTATCCCAGATACACAAAGATGAACGCCGATACGATGAGCCACATTATTTGACCGGCCATGACAACCTCCAACATGTGCGCATGATCCACCACAGATTATTCATCCGGGTCCCCCCACATTGGGCAAGCCCGACATTACTTTAGCAGAATTGATAGGATTCAGAAGTCTACCATTTCAGATCAACCGGCGCAACCACAATCACACGGCCTCTCCGTCCCGTGATAAACTTCCGACCGGCCCCGATATTTGGACTCGTATCTGACACACAGCCAGCATCATTCCCGATCATGCGCATGTCAGTGTGAACCAAACCCCAAAGGACTGCATTCCAATAAGCACGGCGAAAAGGAACTGGAACTACCCCCCAAACACATTGAGCAGGAATTTAACCCGCGGAACCGCCAGTGCGATTCTTTTATGAAAAAAGCCTTTCCGGATCCAGTATCACGTTCTGCGGTGGAGAGGTCAACATGTCTTTGAGCGTTGTGAAATCCGCATCGCGGGTCTCCGACCCCTTCCGGGCGCAGAAGGCCCCCGCCACTCCCGCCGCCTGCCCGATGATACCCAGCAGACACTGGACGCGGTAGGAGGCCATTGCGAGGTGGGTGCCGCTCATGTGCTTCCCGGCCACCAGCAATCCTTCAAAGCCGCGCGGGATAAGCGCCCGATACGGAACGCCATAGGGACGGGTTTCGGGGAACTCTTCCATCCCTTCCACCTCCTCGCTCCAGATGTCGATGGGACGCCGGGTGATCATGATGGAATCATCGGGTATTCTCCCCTGGAAAGCGTCGTTGCTGGTTACGACCGCCTCGCCGATTATCCTCCACTGTTCCCGCACCCCGATCCGGGGGGCCAGGTGCACGGCGTATCCGTGTTCCCTGAGGGATTCGAGGTCAGGGCGCATCAGGCGAAGGGCGCGGCGCTGCGTATCGGCCAGAGCAGCCGGATCCCGGGTATCGGGGCAGCGTATACGGCATCCCCAGTGCAGGTAGGCCCCGGCATTGCGCCGCATAAGCCCCTCCGCATCTCCCCTGCACCATCCGTGGCCGGACTCCAGCGGGAAGTTGAGTTCCAATCGTCGGAAATCGAACGGTTCGGCGTCGCCCAGTTTTTGGCTGATGTACTTCCAGGTGCAGAGCTGGACCCGGTCGCTTCGGCGGCTTGGCGCGATGTCCTCCCCAAAATCCTCCGCCGCATCCTCTCCATAGCGCGCGTCGGCGCCGAGACGGGCGGGAAGATTGCCCACCCCGGTGGAATCAATGGTGATTTTCGCGTCGACGCGCGCCTGCGAGCCGTCCGGCAGATGCCATCTTGCACCGGTGACGCGTCGGCGGACTGGAGCATCCTCCGAGTTGAGTCCCTCGACCTTCACCCCGCAGATCAGTGTGATATTGTCTTCCGCCTCCAGCATATCATACACGACTTTCTGGTAATCGGAGGGCAGATACCAGAAATTCCACCACTCATCCACCGGCCTGTCGGTCAGCGGATAGTTTTCAGCCAGACGGTCGGTAATCTCGGTCACGATCCCCGAACGCGGCCCGCCGTCCGGCATGAGGACGTATTGGTCGATGGGAGCCCCACCGGGCCGGGCATCTTCCTCCACCAGCATGACATCAGCCCCGGCCCGTGCGGCGCCAATGGCGGCCGGTATCCCGGCGGCGCCGGCGCCGATTATGAGCACGTCGGTCTCGTATTCTTTTCCGTTCACAAATGTTCTCCAGATGTTGGAAACAACTTACTCCCGGCCGCGTAGTCGTCATTGGCCGTCCCAAATCACTCCCAAAAACAACGCAAAATCAAGTGGAATGGACCACTAGGATCGCGCCTGAGATTACGATTGTAAACGGGCAATTGGTTTCATCGGATTTTTTCAGCGGATCAGAAGTTCTGAGACTATTTTGGACAGCCTGGCTAAGCCTGGCTAACTCCCTCAGTTTTGTTGATCATCATCCGCTGGGCAAAGGGTTCGGATATGCCCTCGCCCGCCAGAAGATCCTCCTCGGTGAAACGGGCGAACAACATCTCGGCCCGTTCCTGGCGCCGTCGATCGTAGGACACATAGATGGTGCCGTCTTCGGCCTGAAAGCCACAGGGATAGGCACAATCGCGCTCATCGAGCATGAGTCCACCCTCCCAGGTCTCCCCTTCATCGCGCGAGATCCAGGCCGTCATGTGGGTACGACCCCGGAACACGTCGCTGTTCACCCGGTCCATCGTCCCGTGTTTGACCAGCAGCCAGTTGCCGGACTTCAGGTTCATCAGCACCAGGCGGGAGCGGGCGTTCGGAATATCGTTGATACGGAGTGGGGTCCAGCTGTGCCCCCGGTCGGTGGATTCACATTCCAGGATGGACCACGGGCCATCCTCGTCCGTCCCGTGGCGATCGTAAATGACCAGCGTGCCATCCCGGCGCTCGGCGACCGTATATTCGTCGTAATCCGGCGGATCCTCCCCGTGTAGTGGCCCCCCGAGCTCAAACGTTTCGCCCTGATCCCGCGAGATGAGAGGTCGCGACGGGAACCGTCGGCGTGATTCCTTGAGGTCGGCATCCTCACACCGGATCCAGCAGCCGGTGGGGAAAATCCATGTGCCGTCCCGGAGCACCGTCGGCCGGTTGAGCATATTCTGCTCATCGACGAGTTTGCGCGGAGCGCTCCATTGCCGGTGGTTATCATCCGGGTTGTCGCACGTGATCGCCCACAGCGAGGAGCGCCGTCCAATAAGAGTTTCCGGATACTGATTGAACATCACCCACAGCACGCCGTCCGGCGCGGTCCAGACCACCATGTGATCGGTGCGGATCGGCCCCTCGCCGTCGGTATCGACGACCAGTTGTGGCGAGGTCCAGCTCTCCCCGTTGTCATCGCTAAAAACCACCATTCCATAGTTCAGATGCCCTTCCCCATCTCCACCGCCGGAGAACCCGCACCAGAGCCGTCCTCCCGGAGTTTTGGTGATCGTCGTGACATTCGCAAAACGCCTGTTGGCGTCCTGATATTTCGGTCCCGGTTCAGTTATGATCTTCGGAACGGGTTGTTCCGATCCCGCCACATCCACAAACGCATGATCCGGGGATTCGATGCTGTCGGTGCCGCGTTTTCGTTGTTCAGTCATGTTATTTCGGCTCAACCCACCAGTGGCACTCGTTGACCCGGCTCCCGTCGTAAGAGACGCTCGATTGGATGAGCAGACGTTTCGCGGAGGAAGGGGTGTATTGACCGACAACCGTATTGGCCGAATAGCAGTCGCCGCCGGGAGTTCTTTTCTTAAGAATAATTCCATCGTCCCAGTTGATGCCGTCTTCAGAGGCGTAAAGGACAAAATTGTTCGGATTATCACCCTTGCTGCCGCTGCGGCCATGGATGAAGTAGAGATCACCGATTTTTTCCGAAAGCTGAGGGTTTCGGATCCTGCGGGCAAAATGGGTTGTCCTGACCTCCGACCAGGTGCGACCGTCGTCGGTGCTGGTCACGTAGGGGATGTCGTGTTCGTTGATCTCGTCGTCGGCGCGATACGGATACGAGTAGACGATGATCTCCCCCGAATCAAGCACACCGCCGGTCACATAATAGTTTTCAGCATGAAACGGCAGCTCACTGCGCCGCTCGAACGTCTCGCCGTTGTCCTCCGAGACATACAGCGCGTAGGGGCCGGGGCAGTAGTTGGCCGAACCGGGCATGTAGACGATGTATATCTTCCCATCGCGAACAAAAACCGCATCGAAGGTCAGCGAGACCTCTTCAACCGTGGCATCGGGATCCAGCGGGCTCGGTTCGCTCCAGGTGTGCCCGTGGTCGTGACTCCGCAGCACGGCGGGCGGGGACTGTTTGACCCACAGGCCCTCCCTGGCAAAATGGCTCACGAAAGCGACCAGCGTGCCGTCCGGCGCGGTGGTGGTGGCGAAGACCAGTGCCGAGCCCACCTCGTCCCCTTCATACACCCGCCGTGAATAATCGAGCGTGACCGGTTCGCTCCAGGTCTCGCCGCCATCGGTCGAGCGCCGGTACTCGCTCCAGCCACAGGTGCCGTGGCCCCCGTGAAGCTCACCCGACACATTGCTGTAAAAAGCCACGATATCGCCGTTGGTGCACTCGGTCAGGCAGTTGCCGCCGTGTCCCGAACGACCGTCCTTCTCGTGATCGACAAAGAGAATACCGTTGTTGGGGATATCGTCCGGGGTCACCCGGTAGGGAC
Source organism: Candidatus Brocadiia bacterium (assembly GCA_046539705.1). Taxonomy (GTDB): domain Bacteria; phylum Planctomycetota; class Brocadiia; order SM23-32; family SM23-32; genus CAZXYF01. The sequence goes on from JBKHGK010000120.1 coordinate 4,351, forward strand.
GCGCGGTCGCGCTGTTGATCAGCTGTCGCCGACGCACGGATTCGGCGGCGGCTTCGCCGGCCAATACATCCTCCTCCCGAAAAGCCGCCATCAGAATGTCTCGGTCCCCCTTGCGTTCGAAGTCATATGTGATGTAGATCGTGCCATCCTCCGCCTGATCGCCGTCGGGATAGGACACGCCGCCCCGTTCATCCAGCAGCAGACCGCCCGTCCAGGTGGCCCCCTCGTCGTCGGAAAGGAAAGCCGTCAGATGCGAACGGGTTCCCCTCGATTCCCCGTCGGCAAAGTCCCCGTCAGGCGGATCGTGGCGCACCAGCAAAAGACGTCCGGAGTCCAGACGACGTATGAAGAATCGGCTGACCACGTGCGGAATGTCCGAGGGCCGCAGTTCACTCCACGTGCGCCCCTGATCATCGGAAACACTCTCCCCGATGCCGTATTTTGTGCGAACCAGCATCCACAACGAGCCATCATTCCGTTCCACAATCATGTGTTCATCATGATCGCGCACATCCGGCGGCACATCACACGCGCCGCGCTGATGAAACGACTCTCCGTCATCGGTGGACACGAACATTGCCGCACTTCCGGCCTCCCGTTTATGCCACAGCGACACCGGCAGTGCCCAGTCGCCGCTGGAGAGCACAATGGGCTTGCACATCATCACTCCGTCACAGAGCCGCCGGGGTTCCGACCACGTGGCGTCGGCGCCGTCCGCCTCATTCGCCGTCATGGCCCAGACACCCGAGGGGCCTATTTTCCCGTGATCCTCGACGCCCTGGGCCCAGAACATCCACAGCTTCCCATTCGGGTCCAGCCATATCTCAGGGTCAAACGCCCGCACCGATCCCCCCCCATCGGGATCCACGACCAGCCGTTCATCGGACCATGTCCGTCCCGCGTCGTCGCTCATGGCCATAATGACGTAATTATTCCTGTCCTCTCCGGGGGTTTCCCCACCATACCACACGGCCCAGCGTCGGTCCCCACCGCCGCATGCAAGGCTCGCTATGCCCTGGAACGCTCGCCTGCTCGCCTCGTATTCCGGTCCGGGATCCCGGATGACCTCGGGGGGATCCAGATACGCATCATTTTCGGGAATTATCACTTTGTCTTTTTCGGACATGTTTTTTTGTCCTCTCTGCTGGAAACCTGTCAGAATATTGCGAGCAGATCATACCATATATCATGCACGTACGAAACTGAAGCTGCCTTTTGAGGGGGGGGGCGGAACCAGGGCAGAATCCCGCCCCGCGGTCCTGCACCGCGGGTGAACAGGATTATCACGGCTCCCGTACTTTTTGCCCGGATATTTCACGAGCCGTCAGTGCACCATTTATAAGAACAGACAAGGGCGCTCGTGTTCTTACACCGCAACTGCAGGCTGTTCTTATAGATGGCGTGCTGACGGCTCGGTCCCGCGACTGCGGGACCAAACCGGTGTCCTGTTATACGTCGATAACACCCTATGCCAGGAACGATCACTTATTGGTTTCTCTACACTATCGTTCAAAAGCGTTTTAAAACAATTACGTCTTGAGGTTTGTGAAATTTCCGGGTTTGGGTTGCAGGCAGGGCAGCCGGGGATATCTTCATCATCCACGGGCCACATTGCGCAGTTGAATGAGGTACATCTCCCGTTTGATACGTTTCAGAAAGACCAAAAGCGGTCACTTTCCTTTGTCACCCAGTTCCCGGCTGCGTTCGGTGGCGGAGCAGACGGCTCGAATGAGGG
>JBKHGK010000121.1:0-6085 GCA_046539705.1 Candidatus Brocadiia bacterium
TACCAACACCCCGGCAGGAGGCGATTCAAGGAGAAAATTATAGTTGAATCGCCCCTTTCAGGGGCTCAAGACCCGCCGGGCTACGCTCTCAGTCGGCCTTTCGGGCCGCCCTCAACAACCGATCACCAGCCGTTTTTTTACCTGATCACCGATCACCGATCACTGATCACCGGGGATTATTCGGGGGGCAGCCCCGTCGTAACAGCTTGCCGCTGGGGGTGGTGGGCAGTTCCTCAACAAACTGGACGTCTTTGGGCACGCTGATGGATGGCAGGCGCGCATAGCAACGTCGCAGGAGTTCCTGTTCCATCTCATCCTCGGGGTCCACTCCTTCCTCAAGCACAACTCTGGCCACGGGTATCTGGCCGTACACCGAATGTGGCACGCCCGTTACCAACGACTGCCGAACCGAGGGATGTGAATCCAGGACGTGCTCCACTTCTTCGGGGAAGACCTTCATGCCGGCGCAGATGATGACGCTCTTTTTCCGGCCCCTGATTCGCAGATATCCGTGGTCATCGATCCGCCCCAGGTCTCCCGTCCTGAACCAGCCATCATCCAACACTTCCGCCCGGAAACGGAGCGGGGAGACGTACGCATCAAAAAGTCCCCTGCCTCTCAGGAGCACCTCACCGACCCCGTCATCATCCCTATCGGCCAGTTTCACGTCGTAGGCGGGCAATTTCCGGCCGACCGAATCAAACGTCTCGGGCGAGGGATCAAGATTTATGAAAGGCAACCCGACCTCAATGATGCCGTAGGCCTGCGCCGGATAAAACCCGAACTTGTCGGCGAACCCGTGCGCCACCTCCTCGGACAGACTCATGGCCGTGGAAATGGCGAGACGCACATTATCCAGGCCGCCCGGGGGCACGCTATTGTCCGTGGTGAGCATATGATAATGAAAGGGGGAGGCGTAGATCAGGGTTATATCGCCCGCACCGGCAGCCCCACCCACGGACGCCGGAAAGTCGCGATGGCCGATGACAATTGTCGCCCCGCGCTGGAGAAAAAGCAATATCGAGACCACAAAATGGTGACTCATCGAAAGCACCCACAGGACCCGATCGCCCGGACCGACCTGCAACGCCTCGTTGGCGGCTCGCGTCCGCTCATAAATGCTGTTATGGGACAGAACGACCCCTTTGGACTGACCGGTGGTCCCGGATGAAAAGCGTATGAAAGCCGGATCGATCCGATCCATCCCTGCTGATACCGATTCCGCACTCTCCCGCCAATGGCACAGAAAGGTCCCGTTCCCCAACTCAACGCCCCCTTCGGGTTTCAGTCCCTTCTGCGAGACGATTTCGGTAACATTCATCCTTTTCACAAGTTCATCGACGTTTTCCTCGGGCAGCGAGACGTGCACCGGCACTATAGCCGCCCCTGTCTCCAGCAGGGCAAGGCTCCCGACTATATAATCCACCCCATCCTGACACCGGAAGGCGACCCGGCTGCCCGATCCTATATCCGCTTCTTCGAACTGGCGGCGCCAGACTGCCACTTTCCGCAATAGTTCGTGGTATTGAACAGTCCGTTCTCCCGCTATTATCGCCGGTTGATCCTCCCAGCGGTCGGCTGAATTTCTAATCCTCTCAACTATGTTCATCCAGTAGCCTCTCGCGCATTCCAGTAAGAAGTTCGTCAGTTTCGCTTTCTGTCAACAGGCCATCAACATGTGACAGCACCAGATTGAAACGGTCACCAAAGAAATTGGCGCATACCCCGAGCCCGGGCGGAACGGGCACATTGGGCGTGTGGAACAGGTTGTCGATCGTGCCCCCGAAATATTGCGTTTTCCCGAATGATGCTTTCTTCAGGCAGGCGAAGTACATCGTTCCCACGACTCCCCCGAGCGGTATTCGTGACAGCGCCCGCATAACCGGCAGGGGGGCTATACGTGTCAGCATGGCAGCATGATAAAAAGCATCGGGAACGCCCCCGGATATCTGGTCAAAGAGCTCCTCCCGAACCACCTTGCGGCACATATGCGGCTTCCGCGCGGCTTCCTCTGGAATCGGCAGGAACAGGAAGGAAAGGTGGTTGAAAAGCAACTTTTCCCATATCTTTCCATTTTCCCTCCTGTCGACCGTCACCGGCACGATATACTGTTCTGCATTTCCATCTCTCTGTCGCAAGAGCCTCCCTACGGGCGCCAGAACCGAATACAGGAGACGGGGAAGGACCAGCATGGGGCCGTAGGCGCCACTGATACGGTCTTTCACCCGCCGTGTCTGCTCCGGGCTGAACGGCAGAATATGCTGTCGGGTATCCCGGCGACGAACGGTCCGGGAGACCGGCAGGGCGGCCACCGACCGTCGCCCGAGTGCCCGCTGCAGTCGGTTCACCATCCGGCCTCCACGGAAACGGCGACCCCATCGATCAAGATGCGGCGGTTCGGTCAACTCAACCCTGGCCACTGCGTCCCGGTGCTCTCCTCTGTCGACCAGCCGCAACAGTTCAAGAAACGCCTCAGCACCTTTTGCGTCCAAAATCCGGTGATCAAAATGCATCGCGAGGTAACAGTGATCCGCGCCGGTGATGAGCAGCAGGAACTGCAGATTCTGTCCATCCTCCGCAAAATCCCGGTTCGCATGCCGTTCCAGTATGCGCTGGACCCGTTCAAGCTCCCCATCCTCAACTTCGACCACCGAGAGCGCAATACTCACCTCGGTCTCCGGGCCATACTTCCAGCACGGGCAGAGGTTCCAGTCTCGTCCGACCCGGCCTCCCAGGACTGGCAGTTCCCGCTTAATCGTTTCCAGCGATCGGCGCAACCTCTCGGGGGAGATAACACCGTCAATGCTCAGAACAACCTGCGAGGAGGTCCCTCTGCCACCGGCATGGCGGGAGATGTCATCCAGCGAATGCATGATCCAGTCTATCCCGGTCAGATACCGCCTGGCTCGGTGCGCGCCCGGAATCACTCCGTATTCTCCTCACCACCGGCGGCCAATCGGGCCACGCATCCGGCCAGAGAGTCGACGTCACGGAAATCCTCCTCGGTGACCCCCGCCTCCATCAGCTGAACCCCATACTTTTTCTCGATAAAGATAAAAACCTCCACGAGACGGATGGAGTCCATCCCGAGGGACTCCAGGGACTCGCTGTTCCGGACCTCCTCCTGATCGATCCCCAGAATGGCGGCAAACTGCGCTACCAGTTCCTCCTTTATTGCACTTTCATCCAGCACTTTAAACATTCTCCCTGTCAGGCGCCCGAACACTCCGGGCGAAGTAATCTCAAACCGATCTCAACCATACGTCCATCCACCGGCCGTCTTTCCCACGTTTCGCGCACCTGATGGTTGCCGGCGCGGCCATACCCCGAAGATCCGTTCGGATGTCATTATCCGCCTCAAACACGGGGTTTGGATACACCTGTCCCTCCTGAAGCATCCGTGCAGCCACGGCACACTGGCAGGCCGTCCCGGTCATCATGCTCCCAAAAACCGGCACGTAATTGGCAACGGCTCTGTGCCCGTCACACAGACGGCGATAGTCCGTCTCCGGCCCCGACATGCCCTCGGCATCGGCAATCAGAATATCTGCGTCCTTCTCGATCCGGTCTTCCACTCCCAGCTGAACCCCTCTCCGTCCAGGGCGTAATCGTTCAAGGGCCAAAAAGATGGAGCCTTCCCCCGGCACGATTGCCGGTCGCTCGGCAAAGGCAAACGGGCGCATCAGTCCCTTCGCAGGCATATCCAGCATCCTGCTGCACACATGCAGCATCACCTCCCCCAGTTCCTCCGCCATCCCCAGAAGGACCACATCAGAACGATCGTTCTCCAGCCAGCACTCCGCCAGACGCAGAGCATGCTGAAAGCCGAAATCAAAATCCGTCACCGTATGCACGGGCCCACGGACCTGAAGCACAGAACTGACGTAGGCGGCCGGCGCATTGTGGACGGAATGGGAAAAATCGGTCGGGGACCCCGCATCATCCCCAAATTCCAGCAACCCATCCAGAAATCGGAAAGTCCGCTGGTGGGGACCCAGCCCGGTGGCAAGTATCACCCCGATCCTCTCCGGATCGACCTCATCCAGGCCGTTCTTATCCCGGGCTTCCATGGCCGCCAGAACGGCCATTCTGCTCAGACGATCGGCCCGCCTCATGCTTTTGGGGATCTTGCTGCTCCGCAGGGCTTCATCCGGTACGGTGAATGCCGGTACAGTGCTATCCGGGCCTGCTTTGCACGGATTCACCTCACCACATTCCCCGCCTTTCACAGCCTGTATAAGGCCATCCAATCCCCTTCCATGGGTAGTTACTGCACCGATCGACCGGACTCTCATCATGGCTCATACCTCATGAACGCTGTTCCGAACGGGCAGCCCCCGTTGTTGTGATAACCAGAGCCGCGTTATTCCCCCCGAATGCCAGCGAGGTTGACACGGCAGCCTTTCGGCCCGGCTCTATATCCGTTTTTGTCGACAGCGGCGCCAGGGGAATCTGCGGGTCCGGCGTCTCCGATCCGCGGTTCTTCGGCAACCATCCTTCTCTGAGGGCCAGCGCCGTGAAAGCCGCTTCAAGCCCTCCGGCCGCCCCCAGAGTATGACCGGTATACCCCTTGGTGGAAAGATACAGGAGCCGGGACCCGAAGATGTCGGCCAGAACCTCGCCTTCGATCCGATCATTATCCGGAGTGGCGGTGCCATGGGCATTCACAAAACTGATATCCTCTGCTACAACCCCCGCCTCTTCCAATGCGACTGTGATCGCCTTCCGCAGACCTCTTCCTTCGGGATGAGGGGCCGTGAGATGGTGGGCGTCGGCGGCACATCCATATCCAGCCAGGACAAGCTCCGGTTCCAGCCCACGACTGCGAGCCGATCGCGCTGATTCCAGAACGAGAACTCCGGCCCCCTCACCCAGATTCAACCCGTCACGCCGCGCATCAAACGGTCGACAGGGGGAATCGCTCATTATCCCCAGCGAGTAGAAACCGCTCAGGGGCACCCGACTCAGCTCGTCGGCTCCGCCGGCAAGCACGGCATCACACAGACCGGCCCGGAGCCACTCCACGGCCATTCCGATTGCGTCGGCGCCTGACGAACACGCATTGACCACCGTGCTGCGGGGGCCATCACATCGCAGCACATCCGCCACCACGGAGCTGAGGTTACCCTCCAGGAAACTGTGCACCGGTTCCATGGGGGGACGTCCGCTGGCCCTGTAACTCTGGTAAAACTCCATATCATTGAGCTGCACCGCCACCGTGGACCCCATGCAGACCCCAATGGTGACATCCTCCGCGTCCTCCGGATTGCCCGCCTTCGCCAGGGCCTGCTGCCCGGCTTCTAAAGCGAGTGCGGCCGTTCGGGAGAGGGAATCGTGATCCGAACTCGCCGCCAGGTCGTCCACCTCGTAGGCCGGACATTCGACGCCGGGCTGGACACGTATGTTTGGACGGGGTCCCCGGCCACCGGATTCGAACGTAAGAAGGGTTTCATCGAGGTCTCTTCCCGCGGCGGAGACGACCCCCAGACCGGAAATCGCAATCTGATCGGAAGTGGTCAGAATGATATCAGTCCTCGGCGTTGGCCATCACATATTCGGCAAGGGTATTGATGGACTGGAATATTTCAGTTCCCTTCTGCATATCTTTGACATCGAGACCGTAGTTGCGCTGGAGCATCACGACAACCTCCACACCGTCCAGAGAGTCCAGTCCAACCCCCTCCTCCTCAAACAAAGGCTCATCGTCGCCAATGTCTTCCGGGCGGATCTGCTCAAGCGACAGACTTTCCACAAGAAGGCGTTTCAGTTCGGCTTTTAGTTCTTCGGGGCTTTTTTCCACTGGCCCGTCCTCAGAAAATTAGGCCGACCAATAAAACTGGCCGACGGCAGTAGATAATCATACGTGCATAATACTATCAATCCCCTGTTCTTTGCAATGTATCCCTGTCATACGGAGAACAGAATCTGCTGTTCCTCCCAGTTTGGGGTTAACCCGCATTTCACAGACCAGCCTTAATTATTCTAAAAGCAAAACTTCAGCAAACGTGAATCGCAAAGCCGCAGACAGGTTTATCCCGTATATTTCACGAGTCGTCAGTGCGCCATCTATAGGAACAGACAAGGG
>JBKHGK010000122.1:0-6059 GCA_046539705.1 Candidatus Brocadiia bacterium
GCCGGAGGCTCAGTTTTGTGTGGAAGACCCTTTCGAGCCCGGCGCTCCTGTTCACTCGCACCGGGCCATGGTTTGACTCGCGCTGTCGGGCTCCAACCTCCTCGCACGCGGCAATTCTCGGAGACAGTTCTGCCGGCCATTTCCGCGCGATGGATGTGTATTTGGACGCCGGTATCATTATAATAGCCATCGGTGTTCAGTAATTGGCTGTGCAGGGCATCCTTTCGGGGTTGATGTATCCCGAAGTGGCACATGATTGATGTTGCGGCAGTGGGACTCTGTGATGAGGGAAATCGTTGTATGAGCGACACCAACATCGGACCCGTCGAGGAAGAGAGTGAGACAATCGTTGTCATTGGCTGTGGCGGATGGGGCACGGCCCTTGCGCTGCTGCTGGACGGCATCGGCCATGAGGTTACGATCTGGGGCGTCGATGCGGAGTACGTGGCTCAAATGGAAAAAACCCGGCTCAACCCGCGGTATCTGGAGGAGGTGGAGCTCCCCGATTCCGTGAATCTGACGGCGGACATGGGCGAGTGCGTACCGGAGGCGGATCTGATAGTGGCGGCCACGCCAACGATCTACATGCGGGAGGTCTGTGAACGGATGGCGCCTCACCTGCGCACCGGTCATGCCGTGGTCAATGTGGCGAAAGGTATAGAGGAGGGAACCCTGCTGACCGGCAGTCAGGTTATCAGCGACGTCTGCGGAGGAGGTATAGAGCTGGCCGGGCTTTACGGGCCGAGCCATGCTGAAGAGGTTGTCAGGGGCCTGCCGGCCACAGTGGTTGCCACAAGTGAGAATCCGGACCTTGCCAGGCGCGTGCAGCGTGGATTCATGTGCTCCAGTTTCCGGGTTTATACCAACACCGATGTGATCGGGGTCGAGCTCGGAGCGGCCCTGAAAAACGTCATAGCTATCGCGGCGGGAGTATGCGACGGACTGGAGTACGGCGACAATGCCAAAAGTGCTCTACTGACCCGCGGACTTGCGGAGATCAGGCGCCTGGGAGTGGCCATGGGCGGGCGAGCGGCCACGTTTGCCGGACTGACGGGGCTGGGAGACCTGATTACCACCTGCGTGAGCCCCCACGGGCGCAATCGGAGCGTGGGCGAAAGGATCGGACGTGGCGAAACGCTCGATGAGATTTTAGAGACCATGGAGAAAGTGGCCGAGGGAGTGAGGACGACTCGATCGGCCTGCGAACTGGCCTCCAGGCACGGCGTCGATATGCCGATCACCCGGGAGGTTTACGCGATGCTTTTCGGGGGGAAAGCCCCCCGAGAAGCGGGGCAGGAGCTCATGATGCGGGCGCCACGGCCGGAACTGGACGAAGGATATCAGGACTGAGCTCGGAAGAGGTCGATCCCCGGCTAAGCGGTCCTGCAAAAGTCCTCTCAGGTTTGGCTTCAGGGGTGGCACGGTCAAAGCGGATCGGTCGTTTCGATCCGCTTTGACCGTGAGGTGCGGCTATCCTGCATCGTCACGGCACTGTCAAGGCAAACAGCGGGATTCGCGTGTGATGACCGCTCGTAGTGGCGAATCAAGTCTCCACCGTCACAGGGCACGGTGGTGGTTCACAACGTATTTTACCGAATGCTTACGACCAAACCGCTGTTGTCGGCACTTTTGGAAACAGCCTGCTGTTATAAACCTGACTGTGACTTCGCGATTCACGTTTGCTGAAGTTGCTTTTCGAATAATTAAGGCTTGAGGTTTGTGAAATATGCGGGGAAGAGGAGCCACAGGGATCAATAAGCCCTCTGCTATCGACACTTCCGTTTAAGGCCGGATTGTGCAATGTCAGATTCCAAACATTTTTTTCAGGACACGGCACTGATAAGTACGTTCACTCTGCTGAGCCGTGTGCTGGGGCTTGTGCGGGACGTCGCGTGTGCGGCATTCTTTGGCGGAGGATTGGTCTGGGACGCTTTTAGTTTTGCGTTTCGCGTGCCCAACCTTTTCCGGCATCTTTTCGGAGAGGGGGCACTGAATTCGGCCTTTATCCCCACCTTCACCGAATATCTGGAGACAAAGGATCGGAATCAGGCCTGGCGTCTTGCCTGGGCGGTGGGTACGGCACTGAGCCTGGTCCTGGTTGCCTGTCTCCTCCTGGGGGAGACAGTGGTGTTGCTGATCCCGCGTCTGGCGGCCCTCAGTGCTCGCTGGAACCTTACTCTCACCCTCACGGCCGTTCTGCTGCCCTACATGGTCTTCATCTGTCTGACGGCCCTCGGGGCGGCGATGTTGCAGTCTCTGAAACGTTTTACGGCGCCGGCCCTGGCCCCGGTGATACTGAACGTTTTCTGGATCGTCTCGGTGCTGGTTGTGGCGCCTGCCGTTGCGGAAAATCTGCGCCAGGCCATCTTTATACTGGCCGCGGCGATACTGTGTGCGGGTGTGGTCGAGCTCGCGCTGCAGCTGTTTGTACTGGGGAAGGCCGGGATGCCCTGGGACCCCGTTCTGGATCTTCTGCATCCGGGTCTGAGGAAAATAGCAATCACAATGTTGCCGGTCGTTCTCGGTATGGCGGCCTACCAGTTGAACGCACTGCTTGATGGCGTCATAGCGATTGGCCTGGCCGCGCCGGAAGGGGCAGAGACGTTCGAGCTGTTCGGTGTTTCGTTCTCTTATCCTCTGCGGACGGGGGCGAACAGCGCGCTTTATTACGCCAATCGACTGACGCAATTCCCGCTGGGAGTGTTCGGGATAGCGCTGGCCACCGCGATATTTCCGACCCTGAGTTCGCGGGCCGCCAATGATGATATGGGTGGGTATCGACGTTCTCTGAGGGAGGGGCTTGGTGCGGTTCTGTTCATTGGAATCCCCGCCGGAGTCGGACTGATAATACTGGCACGACCCACTATTGAGATGTTTTTTGAACGGGGCGAATTCACCGGGCAGATGACACGCCGGACCGTGCTGGTTCTCTCCGCCTACAGTACAGGTATCTGGGCCTACTGCGCACATCATGTGCTCTCGCGTGCTTTTTACAGTCTTCAGGACACCAGGACGCCCGCAAAGGTTGCCGCGGCGGTCGTGGTGCTGAACCTGGTGCTCAACCTGACCCTTATATGGTGGCTCTCGGCCGCGGGTCTTGCCCTGGCAACGGCCATCAGTACGGCGGTGCAGAGCTGTGTGCTCTACGCCATACTCATCCGGCGGGTGGGATCGCCGGGGCATCGCCGGTTGATCATGACCTTCATAAAGACAGTGATCTGCACCGTTTTTATGGCGGCGATCACGGTTATTGTGCTGAGCTTCACGCCAACCTCCCCCGAGAGCGATCTGATATTCGTTAAACTGCTTCGCCTGTCCGGCCCGCTCGCTGCCGGGACGGTGTCCTATTTTCTGCTTGCCGCAGCGCTGCGGGTACCGGAGCTGACCACCTTTCTTTCGGCGCTGCACGGCGTGCTGTCCTCACGGGATACGTTGGGTGAACGCCAGTAGAAACCTCATTCATCGTTCCCGCTTTCCTCCTCATCCCCGGTTTCGATGGTCATGTTTGCGTTCTCCCGGAGTTGTCTGACCAATTCCCTCCTGTGTTCTGTGAACTCGTCCGTCTCGACCGGTACCTGACGATAGCGTGAGGGGAAGCTCTCCACGAGCTTTCGACATCCCGGAGCGTCCTGTTCGATTTCGCCCTCAAGCCAGTATGCCCCCGCTTCCATCCACTGCGCGGCGAAGGGGTCCGTCCGGGAAAACGTAACGGTTCTGTAGACGCCCAGTCCCTTGCGATGTATATTGGCCGGAGGGAGGGCACTTTCGCGGGAGTAAACCCCCTCAACCTGGGGGATCAGCAACATAAATACGCTCAGAGCGGAGGCGGTGAAAAAACCTCCGAGCAGACCATAGAGAATTTTTCCCGGTATATCGTAGCTGTATTTCACGTATTCCGAGGGTGGTTCAAGCGCTTTCAGCAGCAGGGGTTTAAACGACGTCCAGACCGCCGTCCAGAGGATCAGGAAGACCACCGGGCGGACATAGACCACGTCAATCTGTGGTATGTTCGAGACGGTGTCAGCCAGTTCCGGGGTGAACCCAACGGCGACAATAAATGCAAAGAAGCTTTTCCCCAGCGCCAGAGCCGCCTCGAACAGGTTATCCTGATAACATTCGTAGGCGAAAAGGGGGAATAGTGCGATAATTATGAGGTTCAGCAGGTTATGCATTCGGACTTCTCCCGGCTCAAGGCTCGGCAGGGTTCGGTTTTCGTATCCCGCGGCTCAATTGATTGTGGACAATTCATCGCGTCAGGCGCACCGCCTCGTCCACGGACGTCACTCCCTTGGCTGCTTTTTGAAGGGCTGACTGGCGCAGATGCTGGACGCCCATTTCTTCGGCGGCTTCGCGGATTTCGAGGCTGGTCGGCATCTGCTGGATAAGAGATTTCATTTTTTCATCGAACTCGAGCATTTCAAAAACACCTATGCGTCCGCTGTATCCGGTATCGTTGCATTCCCCGCATCCCACGGGACGATAGAGTTTATTGATCCGTTCGGTGCTGATATCGCTCTTTCTGAACTGCGCAAGTTCCTTCTCACGGGGGGTATACGCTTTTTTGCAGTTCTCACACAGTCGACGGACAAGTCTCTGGGCGAGCACAGCTGTTATAGCATTGGCAATCATAAACGGCTGAACGCCGAGATTGATCAGCCGGTAGGTGGCCGACACGGCATCGTTCGCATGCACGGTCGTGTATACGAAATGCCCCGTCATGGAGGCCTGGGTGGCGATTTCGGCGGTTTCTTTGTCCCGTATTTCTCCCACCATCAGCACATCCGGATCCTGTCTGAGGGCGGTGCGCAGAAGGCTGGCAAAAGTAATTCCCGCTTTTTCATTGATGCTGTGCTGATTGACATTGGCGAGGTTGTATTCAATCGGGTTTTCTATGGTGATTATATTCAGTTCTTCGCTTTCCACCTCCTGCAGCGCGGCGTAGAGGGTGGTGGTCTTACCGCTGCCGGTGGGGCCACATACCACGAGCATACCGTATGGACTACGCACTACACGGCGAAGCTGTTCGGTCATATCCGGGGGCATCCCGACTCCATCCAGCTTTTTCAAACCATGTGAACGGTCCAGTACACGGAGGACCAGTTTTTCACCGTGGGGTGTACCAATGGTGCTGACCCTGAAATCCACCATGCGCCCTTCGATCGATGCCCTGAACGAACCGTCCTGAGCCCGTCGTTTCTCCGCCACATCCATTCCGGCCATAACTTTAAGGACCGATACCACGCGGTTTCCCGTGTCGGGATCATAAATCCTCCGCTGCTGCAGCATTCCGTCAAACCGACACCTCACGCGCATCTGGGTGGGTTGAGGTTCGAAGTGGATGTCGGTGGCCCGTTCGTTGATGGCCTCATTCAGGAGGGTGATGCATTCGGCCCGGGGATTATCCATGGCCTCTCCCTCAAATCCGCCCAGGTCCAGCACCGGCACCTCCTCCTCCCCCTCAACGGCCGGTCCGACGTCCCCGAAGGTCCCCTGCACCTCCTCCTCACCGCCGGTGATGCGCTCGAGAAACACCTCAAGCTCGTCCGACACCCCTCTTTTGCCCAGCAGCAGCACAACCCCAACGACCCCAAAGCTGTAGACCGTCATCGACATCGCATGTTGTTTTATTCGATAATGCCGGAGCTCGCGATACACCCTGCATACGATCCACATCCATGACACATATAACCCCAGGAGTATGAGAGTGGAATAGAGCGGCATTGTGGGTCTTCCGTGGTTGAGGGATGAAAACCCAGCCGTATCGATCCTGAGCTCAGATGAAGAACCATCAGCTAAAAAAAAGTATGGCGGAGAGGGAGGGATTCGAACCCTCGGTACCCTCAAAAGGGCACACACGCTTTCCAAGCGTGCTCCTTCGGCCGCTCGGACACCTCTCCACCGCTGATGGGGCATATAGTACCCAGAACCCCGATTAAAGTCAATGATATGACCTCAGCCGCCTTGCATTCTCTGTCCGTGGCGATTACCTTTTCCTTTTCGTGGGCATGATAGTTGGGGTTATCGAAAGTGACCTCACCTGTATCGTCGCCCCCAGTATG
>JBKHGK010000123.1:0-6044 GCA_046539705.1 Candidatus Brocadiia bacterium
CTAACCCGGTTTCAGAGAATGACGCACCCGGCGCGGGCTGCCATTCCGGCAGCCCGCGCTTTTTTTACTGGTACAACAGCTCACCGTCCGTCAGAAACCGTAGCGAACGGCCGCGTACACGCTGGTGTTGTTCCTGAACTGATTGAAGAACGTATGCCGGTGCTCTCCCGCCAGGATGTTTCCCCCCGCCTCCACCGACCAGTGGTCATCGATCTGATACTCGGCCGACGGGCGCAGATACATATCATTATCCGAGGGGGAGTAGAAGGTGAACAGTGAAAGCTCGAGGTTCTGGTTCATCATCAGCCGGGTGATGTCCAGCGTCACCACGTGCCTGTCCTCATCCCTGTGCCGGGCTCCCGGTGGAAGGCTGTCCCGGTAGTTATCGTAATCCCTCATCAGCTCCAGGTAGTACTGCAGACCCACCGTCAGGTTCCGGGCCATCTCCCATTCGTAGCCGGCCAGCATGCGCAGCTGGCTGTTGGGGACAAACGGGTCATCCCCTCCCCGGTCCTCCCGTGAGTCGTAATAGGCCACTTCCAGATTTCCGATTCCTCCCAGGACGTTTCCCCGTATGCTCGCCCCGAACGTTGAGAGCCGCGGGAAGGTGGCCTGCCGGGCCACCGGATCATATCCTGACGGGCTCTTCCAGTATCCGTGATATCCGTATGCCGCCAGCTCGTATCCATGAATATTTCTGTACATCCTCACCGCCCATTCATCGTCGCGGCCCCAGCTCTGTCGACTCTCCGGACGCACGATCGCCCCCCTCCCCGCCCGGCGCTGCAGCTGCGGATTCCAGTAGGAGAGACGTCTCCCGTCAACAAACCGGTCCCCGTCAAAAGCGGGGACATAGACAAGATCGACATTGACCGGATCTCCGTACAGGGATACCTTCACGGCATCCGATGGGGCTTTCAGATACTCCAGATCACGGCCGATGAAAAAGGAGTTCCAGTCTTTGGGAAACATATCGTTCAAAAACAGCAGATTTCCCGTTCCCCACGTCAGGATCTGGCGTCCCATGCGGACGTCGGCGAAGCTGACGGGCGAAAACGCTATGTTGGCCTGCCGCAGGTCCAACCAGCCCCTCCCCTGCTCCAGGTCAATCGATTCCCGACCGGCGATGGGATCATAGAGGAAGTCCGACACCAATTTCAGGCGAACATTACCGACATACCTCTGGAGATCCAGCTGGAGACGGCTTTCGCCCAGAATCGTGTCGGGCTGGTGCGGGTCCGACTGCAACCGGGTCCCGTAGCGCGCCTCCCAGAACCCCGATACGTCAACCGGAAGCCGCTCACGTAACGACGCCCCGTCGGATTCCTCGGCAGGGGGTTTTTCCCGCTGTGCATCATCCTCAAGGCCGGCCGGAAGGCCGGGTTCGGCCCCGCCTTCGTCCTCATCTTCGCCGTCCAGCCCCGGGGGTAATCCCGGTTCACCATCTTTCTCGTCCTCCTCCTCATCATCATCGAGACCGGACGGCAGGGATGGCCCTCCCTCATCCCCCTGCTCTGCATCCGACTCCAGGCCGGCCGGTGGCTCAGGCTCTTCGCCGCCGGCGTCCGGCATCGCACACATGAACCCGGCAACAACAACAAGCACGACTGTAAAGAGGCAATGAAATCTCAGTAATCTCACGGAAACGCAATCCTTTCCCGTATTCATTTGACTGTTTTTTCTCAGTTCTCCCCCAGATACTCCCGGGGCGCATTCTTGAGGTAGCGTTCCTCGAAAATGTCGCGGGGGATGTCCCGATCGTATTCCACATCATCGTATTCCAGCACGGTGTGACCTCCATCACGAAGATCCTCCATCCTGGACTGTACAACCGTGAGATACCCCTCAACCTTTTCGACTTCCTCTACCTTATACCGCCGATAGTTCTCCCCCTCCTCATCAAAGTAATCCGTCTGAATGGGCATAAACGTATCCCGATGGACGTAGGTTCTGTAGTGGTCAAATTCCACCTTATCAGCATCTTCCCGGGGAGTGCTCTCCAGCACGTAATAGCGGTCGGTGGTATCCACCAGCTCATGATCATCCTGGGCCGGATTCCGACCGGAAATGTCCTCATAGAAGAAATGGGATCCGGCGAAACTCGTCCGCTTGTCACCGGCCGCAATTCGCTTCACCAGATCGAGATCCGGCAGGTACAGCCATCGGTTATCCTTTTCATCCACCTCGACGTTTTTCCACACCATAAAGACCGTATCCTCCCAATCAGAGGGTCTGTGGAAATAGACGTAATATCGCTGATCCCCCGTATATTGATCTTTTTCGAAATCCTCCTCATTCTCCGCCTCGTCCGGCCGATCATCGCGCCGCAAAATGATCAATTCCCGCGTTCGTTCACGATCCTGCGAATCCACAATCGTCATCTCCACCTCGGCACGACCATCCTTCCCCTGATAGTAGGCGACGAGATTGCTCCTGCGCACGATCTCGTCAACATCCGGTTCCGATGCCCCTGCAGCATTCGCGACACCGAGCAACGCCAGGGACACAACAGTGATCAACAGACACTCCGTCATCTTGTCAGTTCTCATCATCATCCTCCGTCACAAAAGTCTCGGTAACACATCGTTCTCGCCGCGACATCCAGCTACAGCCCAGCGCAAGCACAATCACCACGGGCAGACTAACCCACGTCAGTTTTGTCCATCCCACTTCCAGGAACTGCTGCACGTTGATCATGATCAGAGCCACCGCCGCCACGGCAGATATCACGCAGGTGGCGCGGTTACAGGTGATACAGCACTCACGAGTCCGGGGGAAAAGGCGATTTTCCAGTGGGGTTATGAGCGAGGGCAGGATCAGGAGGGTTGCCACGCCCGCCACGGCCAGAATGGAGGCGATGAAGATCCCGACGGTCTGATACGGCACCAGCGGAGCGGCCAGCAGGGGCAGAAAACCCAGCGCGACGACTATGGCGTTGCGCGTAATCGCCCGGGCCGGCTCGCCAAACACCGGACCGGCAGTGTCCGCCCACGATCCGTGCTCCACATACAACATACGCGACCTGGTGATGAAGTGGATGGCGTAGTCCACCGCAAGGCCCAGACTCAGGGACGAGAGCACCGCAACCGGCATGTCGTAGTCCTTGCCCACCAGCCCGATAATACCGTAGATGAACCCCACAGTGACCGTCAGCGGAATCATGCACAGCAGACCCCACAGCGCCGACCGATACAGCAGAGTCATCATCAGGAAAACGGCCAGAAAGCTGCCCAGAAATGCCTTGAGCATCCCCCCCACCATCTTCTGTTGCCAGACGACGTTGATGTAGGTCAGGCCGAACCAATCGTGCTGGAGTTCCACGGGCGGCGGGTTCTCCTCCACATAATCATCCACAACCCCCGTAACGTCCACCATATCCCTGTTATCCCCGCTGGTCAGCTGCAGCCATATGACCCCCTCCCTGTAATCCGGGGTGGTGAACCGCCACAGATCCTGCGGCCGGTGGGAGTTCTGGTACTGCAGTATGCACTGCGCCACCGCCGGAGCGGTGTCCGGTATGCGGAACGACTCCTCCCGAGTGATCGTGCGCCCGTCGCGCTCCACCCCCACCATCAGCTCCCGGTGAACGGTCTTCACGATATCGGTCAGAGAATTGGCCTTTCCCACCTTTATATCCGGATGGTTTTCCACATATTCGGAGAGATCCCCGATCCAGCGGAGCATCTCCGGTCGTTTGAAGATCTGCTCGCGAGATTCTGCCCGGGGTTCGGCGGCCTGTGACTCCTCATCCTGCTCCTGATCGGCCGGTTCACCGCCGAGCCCGCCCGGCAGATCGGGTCCATCATCGGACTCCGCACCCTCCTCCCCGGATCCGGACGGCAACGCCGAATCGCCCTCATCGGAGCCCCCATCATCGCCACCGAGCCCACCGGGCAGATCCGGCCCGCTGTCCCCTTCAGATCCATTGGCGCCGCTCATGCCGTCGGGCGAATCCTGGCCGTTCTGCCGATCGCTCTCCGGCTCAGCGCTGGCCTCCTCCCCGGTTCGGCGTCTGCGCTCGTCCTCCACCTCCTGCGGAGGCCGGAGGGCAAGATACGCCATATACGTGCCCGCAAGATGCCTGTTCATCACCCGGTCGGCCACACGGATAGGATGTGAGGGGGTAAACCACTTCGTGGGGTTGTCATTCACCCGGATCATCCGTATTCCGTACATCGACACGCCAACCGCTGCAACGGCCAGCACGATGATCACCTTACCATACGCGTAGGTGAAGCGCCCCGCCCTCTGGAGCAACCGCCCGAGGAACGTGCTTTCATCGGAATGATCGCCGTGATCTGTGGCGCCATATCCCTCCAGCACGCCTTCCGGCAGCATCATGATAAATGCCGGCACGAACATAACGGAGCATATCCACGCCACCATCACGCCAAAGGCCACAAACAAGCCGAACACCTGAACAGGGGGGATCGGCGCCAGCGCCAGAGAAGCAAACCCCACCGACGTGGTCAGCGAGGTGTAGAGCATCGGCACGAACAGCTCCTGCATAACACCGCGGAGCGTGGATTTGCGGTCGCGTGTGAGCTGATACCGATCGAAAAACTCGCTCAGCACATGCACGTCGTCCAGAACCGCAATGGGCACGATGAAGATCGGTATCATCGAGCTCATTATGTGCACCGTATTCCCGGTGGCCACCAGCAGGCCCATCGTGCATATCGTCGCAATCATCGCGTCCAGCATGGCCGAGGTCACCAGCACCGCCTTTTTGAAGAAGATCCACATGAGGAGGAAAATAATCAGCATGGCCAGCGGAGCAGAAAGCGCCATCTGTTTGAACATCTCCCCCCCGAACACGTCCTCGGCCACCGGAAGTCCGGTTATGTGATATTGCTCCGGTCCTTCAAATTCGGCTATCTTCTCGTTCAATCGGTCGTAAATCCTCGAACTCACATCCTTGGAGGTGATCGGAAGGTAGATCGCCAGCGCCTGTTTATCCTCCGGCACCATCGTCCCGCTGAGAAACGGAATATTATTGGCGCGCCTCCAGACCGCGTCCGCCTCCTCCTGCGTTTCCGGCGGTTCCGGCATGAGCCACTCAAAGCGAACCGTCCCCGCCCCATCGGATTCCACGTTATCCACCGTTGAGGGGGCGATCATATCGCGGAGCACAATCCCACTGCGCCTCTCGCCCTCCTCACCCTCCCAGCGCAACGTCCTTGCGAAACGGGTCAGCTCGTAAACCCGCGAAAGGATATCCGGCGTGTAGACCCCCTCCGGATCCTCCTCATTGACCACCCCCACCACGATCATATCGTGGATGTCCATTTTCCGCTTCATGTGATGATCAAACACTCGAACCGGATCATCGCCCGGCAGCATGTTTTCCGGATCCGTATCGATCTTGAGCGGATGAAGAAAACTGAACGTCTCCGGCATAAGCGTGGGCAGCCCGCCCAGCAATCCAAGAAACACAGTCAGTGTGATGAGGATCACCGCCAGCGTCCGGGGCCGATTCAGAGAAAAATTGATCACCGATTTTTGCGCGTTCATCCCAAACCTCTCCTCATATTGATCCGCAAACCCGGCAATAGTCGCCAGGAAACTCCCCGTCACTCGGTTTCAACGGCCACACCGCCGTCGCAATGCTGCTGTACGCATTCCAGCAACGAGACAAGCCTCTCGTCGGCCACCTTATAATAAACCTCCCGACCACGCCTTTCACTGTCAAACAGTCCCCGACCCTGCAGCAGACGCAGATGTTCGCAGGCATGGTTCGGGCGCAGCCCGCAGATATCGGCAATCTCCCCCACGGAAAACTCCCCCTGGAGCAGTATATTGACCATGCGAAGCCGCACGGGATGCCCCATAACCCTGAGGCAATCCGCGGCCACCTCCAGCTCATCATCCGGTATGAGTTCTACATCATTTGACATCTCTGACCTCCTGCAGTTCGGCGTCTCATCATGAACACGTTATCATCATATCATGACTTTATGATATGTCAAGTGGGCGTCCCACCGGGGGTGTACTGCACGTGTGAAAAACGGGTACACCGCGTGTTTCACGAGTCGTCAGTGCGC
>JBKHGK010000124.1:0-5939 GCA_046539705.1 Candidatus Brocadiia bacterium
TGGTCCGCAGGGGTTAGAACGCAGGATCAGACCTTCTGATCTTTTGAGAGGGACTCAGCAGTTAGGAGGCTATCAGCGTCGCTGGATCCATTCATCGTTGGAGTAGCGTGTTTCCGTCAGGGTGTTGATCCTCCGTTCGAGGGTCTCTGCCGGGTATGATGCAGGGGTGTTTTCGGCGTTGAAAGCCCTCAGCAGTGCCTCCGTAAGTTCATTCTGATTGAGGGGAAGATTGGTGACGAATTCTCGATGGGATCGTCCACGCCGGTATTCTGGGGGACGGGCATGTTTGCCGAGGTAGCGTGTCAGCAGCCGCGGGTCGAGATCGTAGAGGAGGGTGCCGTGGTGCAGTATATGATTGGATTTGCGCTGCTGAGCTGAGCCCCCAACTTTCCTGTTTCCCCAGCTCAGGTCGCTGATACCCTTGATCTTAACGGCTGTATTGTGAGAGTTCAGGGCATTCGCGATGGGGTTCAGAATGCGGTGGTAGGATTGTCTGACCGAACGCATCCGTTTTTTATCTTTGCGCAGCACTGCGGAGTAGGTAAGGCAGCCGGGGGCCAGGAGGACAGTGCCGCCGCCGGAACGCCGGCGCAGCAGCGGGATGGCGTCCTGTCGGCACTCCCGGACCCGTGCGGCCTGTCGGTAGTGATCCTGTATACCCATCACAACCGTCGGTGTCGGGAACTCATAGATTCGCAGACATTCCCCCACTTTCCCGGCTTCGGCCAGCAGCAACAGGGCTTCATCACAGGCGAGGTGTTCGGCCGGAGAGTCGACCGGAGGATTGACGAGTTTTACTGGATCACTGCCGCTCACTCATTCCTCTTCATAGATCAGATCCGGATTGCGGGCGGCCTCCAGTTCATCAAGCCTGCCAACCGGGGTATTGGTTGGAGTTTGTTCAAGTGTTTCCGGCCTGTTTTCGGCCAGTTCTGCAATCTCCCGCATAGCGGCGGCGAAGGCATCGAGGGTTTCTTTGTTTTCAGTTTCCGTGGGTTCGACCATGAGTGCTTCATCGACCGTTTGCGGGAAGTACATGGTGGGCGGGTGGAAGCCCCGATCAATGAGCGCTTTGGCGATATCAACTGCCCTGACGCCGTTGTCGGCCTGTTGCGCGGCGGACAGGACGAACTCGTGCATGCAGGGTCGCTCGAACGGGACCTCGTAGTGTTCTTGCAGCTGTTGCATGAGGTAGTTGGCGTTGAGAACGGCGTTTTCGGCCACCGCCTCAAGGCCATCAGCTCCGAGGGCGAGGATGTAGGCATAGGCACGCAGAATAATCCCAAAGTTCCCGTAGAACGGAGCGACATAGCCCACGCTGCAGGGCAGATCGTAGTTGAGGGAATAGGTGCCATCACCGCGTTTCTCGACGACGGATACCGGCAGATACGGGACGAGTCGTTCGACAACTCCCACCGGTCCGGATCCTGGCCCACCACCTCCGTGGGGGGTGGCGAACGTTTTGTGGAGATTCAGATGAGCGATGTCGAAGCCCATCTCGGCCGGCCTGAGTTTTCCAATGAGGGCATTGAGATTGGCGCCATCGTAATACATAAGCCCATCCGCCTCGTGGACCATGTCGGCTATTTCCCGGATATTGGTGTTCAGCAATCCGAGGGTATTGGGGCTGGTGAGCATCAACCCCGCGGTCTGAGCTCCAATTAACTCTTTCACATCATCCGGTTCGAGCACGCCCCGGTTGCCGGTGGGAGCCACCACCGTCTCATAGCCGGCGATGGTGGCACTTGCCGGGTTGGTGCCATGAGCGGAGTCGGGGATAATGATCTCGCTTTTGTGGTTATTCCTGTCCTCGTGATAGGCCGCGATGAGCATTGCGCCCGTCAGTTCTCCGTGGGAGCCGGCCAGCGGGTGCATGGTGAACCGTTCCATTCCCGTAATGGCGCTCAGAAGCTGTTCGGTCTGGTAGAGCACTTCCAGTGCACCCTGTGTTAGCACACCGCCGCCACGCAGCTGAGGCAGGAGGGGATGGAGCTTGGAGAACCCGGGCAGCCGTGCCACATCCTCGGTGAATCTCGGATTGTACTTCATGGTGCACGAGCCCAGCGGATAGAAATTGCTATCGACGCTGAAGTTCTTCTGGGAAAGGCGGGTGAAATGCCGTACCAGCGTCAGTTCGCTAACTTCCGGTAAGCGGGCGGGTTCGTCCCGGCGCAGATCCCCCGGAATATCCGCAGAGGTTGGCACGTCGCTGTCATCGAACCGGTATCCACGCGTTTCCGGGTTGCTTTTTTCAAATATCAGTTTCACAGTGATCCCTCCAGTGCTTCTGCGTAGGTTCCGATTTCCTCGCGTGAGCGTTTTTCGGTGACGCTGACCAGCAGCTGGTTTTTTCGTCCGGGGCTGTAGCGGCCCAGCGGAAAGCCGGGAGCAAACCCCTTTCGAATCATCCGGTTTATAAGTTCGCTGCTTTCCACAGGAAGCTCACAGACAAATTCATTGAAAAACGGGGCATCGTTTCTGACCTCCACGCCGGGGATCGAATCGATCCTTTCGGCTGCGTAGGCGGCTTTATCGGCGCAGAGCTGAGCCACCTCCTGGAGGCCCTGTTTGCCCAGGTGGGACAGGTATACGAGCGAGGCCAGTGCGCAGAGTGCCTCGTTGGTGCAGATATTGCTCGTGGCTCGTTCACGCCGGATGTGCTGTTCGCGGGTCTGCAGCGTGAGCACGAAGCCGCGCCGCCCCTCCGTGTCGGTGGTCGCCCCCACAATACGGCCGGGCATCTGGCGAAGATATTTCTCGCGTGCGGCCATGCATCCCAGGTAGGGGCCACCGAAGGACAGCGGCAGGCCCAGACACTGACCTTCCGCAGTGGCGATATCGGCGCCCATTTCTCCGGGCGTTTTGAGCATGCCCAGTGATATGGGGTAGCATGACATTACCGCCAGGGCACCGGCGTTATGGGCCATCTCAGCGACATCCGTGAGGTCATCGACAAAACCGTAGAAATTCGGGTTTTGCAGCAGGACCGCTGCCGTGTCCTCATCTATCCGCTCTTCCGCCGCCTGCCGATCGGTGGGGCCACATTGGAACGGCAGTTCGTCGAACTCCAGGTTGAGGTTGCGGGTATAGCAGTAAAGCATGCTTCTATAGATGGGACTGATGCCGCTATCGAGTACGATCTTGGATCGTCCGGTGATCCGGACGGCCATCATGGCGGCCTCATAGAGTGCGGTTCCCCCGTCATAGAGGCTGGCGTTGGCCACTTCCATATCGGTCAGGCGACACAGAGCGGTCTGATATTCGTAGATGGCCTGCAGAGTTCCCTGAGAAGCTTCGGCCTGATAGGGCGTATACGCCGTATAGAATTCCCCCCGCCGGGTTATGGCGTCGACGGCAGAAGGGACGTAATGATCGTAAAACCCCGCGCCCATGAAAAGAGTCAGATCGGTGGCGTTTTTCTCGCTCAGCCTTTCCAGATGCTGACGTGTGGCCATCTCCGATCGTCCATCGGGGATATCGAGGGATGGTGAACGGAGTTCGTCGGGAATGTCAGAGAACAGATCATCGATAGATTCTAATCCGATCGCCTCCAGCATATCCGAGCGCTGATCGGTCGTGACACCGGCGTAATCCATATGCGTTTCCTCTATTCCTCTTGAATATATTCCGAGTACTGGTCGGGGGACATCAGCTGCTCCAGTTCCGCGGGGTCGGAGAGTCTGACCCGGCAGAGCCAGCCATCGCCGTACGGATCGTTATCCACCTTTTCCGGGTTCTGTTCGAGTGCCCGGTTGGTCTCCAGCACGGTCCCCGAGACCGGTGTGTAGATGTCGCTGACGGCTTTTACTGACTCAACTTCGCCGAGCGGGGTGCCCTGCGCGAGCTCATCATCTTCATCGGGAAGGTCAATAAACGTTATCCCTCCGAGTTGTTCCACCGCATGGGCAGTGAGACCGATCGTTACCACCTCGTCCTCCCGCCTCGCCCATTCGTGTTCGGGCGTATAGACACAGTCGTCAGGTATTTGCATGGTTACCTCCTCAAAGTGAAGTCTGTACTGTTCCGTTCCGGTAAAATGGCATCTCAGTTGTCGTTCCCGTTATCCTGTGGGATCTGACGGCAGCCTGTACCTCCTGTCCCGGTCCGGCGGTATCGGCATCCAGATAGGCCATGGCGATGGCGCATCCCACGCTGGGCCCAAAAGCCCCGCTCGTCACCGATCCCACGATCTCACCCTGACTCAGGACGTCGTCGTCCGGGCGGGCCGCGCGGCGGCCCTCAAACTGTATTCCCACCAGGGACACCTCGATCCCGTTCCGTTTCTGTTGTTCAATGGCATCGGCGCCCACATACCCGCCTTGATCCGGCAGGAAGCCACCATAACCGGCCTCCAGGGGCGTCGTCGACTCGTCAAGCTCATGCCCATACAGGGGAAGTCCGGCCTCCAGCCGAAGGGTGTCGCGAGCCCCCAGCCCGGCCGGCCGGACATCGTGCCGGTCAAGCAGATGATCCCAGATTGTGGTGGCCTTGCCGGACGGGACATAAAATTCATAACCGAGTTCGCCCGTATATCCGGTTCGGCTGATTATGGTCGATTCTCCGCTGAAGAACTCAAAGTAATCGAGCTGAGCCGCCCGGGGATACAGCTCCTCCACGACCTCTGCCGAGCCTGGCCCCTGCAGGTCGATCTTTGCGGTGTCATCGCTTACATCCCGGCATTCGGCGCGCCCGCTCAGGCGTTCCCGCAGCACCTCGGCCACCTGGTTGCGGGTGCCGGCGTTGCCCACGATAAGGTACGATTGCGACCCCGTGCGATAGCAGACGATATCATCGATGATTCCGCCGGAGCGATTGAGAATGAAGCCGTACCGGCACCTGTTCTGTCCGAGCGATGTGATTCTGCAGGCCAGAGCTTCGCTCAGAGCCCTGCCGGCATTGTCTCCCTCCACTCGGAACTGAGACATATGGCAGGTGTCAAAAACGCAGGCCGTCTCGCGAGTGTGGCGGTGTTCCTGGAGAATTCCCTCGTATTGCAGGGGCATACGCCACCCCTCGAAGTCCACCATTCTGGCGTTCAGCTGCTCGTGGCGGTCATGCAAAGGTGTCCGGTTCATAATGTAATCCAATCGCAAAAAAAAGATGGTCGATACTTTTCCGGAGAGAGACGAGGGATTGCACCAGGATATACCCCGGAATCAGAACGCGGATAAGGATAAGCGCTGTGCGGTCGATTTTCAAAAGGAAGGACTTTCCCCGCCCCAGGTTTCGAGTCACGGCATATTTGACTGTGGGAATCGGGATCCCCGCATATGTGCACCGCCCGTTTGTGGATCAGTGGCTGTCGGGCTGGACATGTTAACTGAAATTCTATATCGTGAGTGAAAGCGAAGCGGATCAATCGGACCGTCAGTCTTTCCGGACCTACGAGGAGGGTTATCATGGATACGATGGAAGCCATTTATGGACGCCACAGTATTCGCAGTTTCACCGATGAGCGGGTCTCCGACGAGGAGATCGACATTCTGTTGAAAGCAGCCATGGCGGCACCGTCCGCCGGTAACCAGCAGCCCTGGCATTTTGTGGTTATCGATGACCGCGAGGTGCTTGATGCCATACCGAAGTTCCATGCATATTCGGCCATGTTGAAGCAGGCACCGGCGGCCATCGCGGTGTGCGGGGATCTCTCGGAGGAGAGGCACGAGGGATTCTGGGTTCAGGACTGCAGCGCTGCCGTGGAGAACCTGCTCATTGCCGCCCATGATCGCGGACTCGGTGCAGTCTGGCTGGGAATACATCCGGCCGAGGAGAGAGTGGAGGGCATGAGTGAGCTTCTCGAAACCCCCGAAAACGTGGTGCCCTTCGCCGTGGTGGCGCTGGGGTATCCGGCCGAGGAGAAGGCCCCATGCACATATTACGATGAGTCCCGGGTGCATCGGAACCGGTGGTGAGGGCCCTTATCCCGCATATTTCACAAACCT
>JBKHGK010000125.1:0-5870 GCA_046539705.1 Candidatus Brocadiia bacterium
TAACGCATGGCAGGACCGGATAATTACCCGGGTTGCGGCCCAAGCTTGACAGACAGGGGCCCTGTAAGTATCATTCCTCTCGTACTATCAAATCAGCGATCGTGCTACGGTTGCTGGCCCTCGGTCGGACCGCGCGGCCGACGGTGATTTGTGACATTCTGGCCTGACTTTATTATGATGGAGGTGTTGCCGGGCGGCTGCCGGGTGGTGTTGGAAATGGGGCGACGTCCCGGTCGGCCCCGCGGATAATGCGGTTCCGGCAGTTCCCGGAGAGCAGAGCACACGCTGAGATGCCTGTGTTTCGGTCTTTTTAGCACCGGTGACGTGGTTCCTGGAATATCTACCGGTTCCCGGGGGCGGAGAAGCTGAAATTTCCCTCTAACATGGCGCAGGAAAGCGAGTATGATGGCAAATGCGAGGAAAACAATCGTAAAAAACGGATCGCAGATATTCTTTGTCCGTTTTATGTGCAGCCTGATCATCCTCATTTCTATGGTGGGGATGGCTGGCGAGGGAGACAGCAGCAAAGAATACGATCTGGAGAGTGTTGAGGAAATGACCCGGCGGTGGATTGATATCCGCCGGGAGCTGAACGCCCGACGTGAACGGTGGAAGGAGCAGAAGGCAGTGCTGGAGAACAGACGCCGGCTTCTGCGCAAACGGCGCGATGAGTTGCAGGAGAAGGTCGGGGAGCTGAAGAAGCAGAACGCGAAGAAAGAGGAATCGCTGGAGGAGCGGCGGGAGGCCGTTGATAATGACCGGGAGATTGTGAAGGAACTGGGGGACACACTGCAGGCGGCCCGCACGGAGGCAGAGGACCGCGTATCGGCTCTTCCGGAGTTTCTCAAGCCCGGCAGTGCTGGCGGCAAGTCCGAGCGCCGGTCGGGCGATCTGGCGGGCCGGGTGATGGAGGAGGCTCAGCAGGTCTTTGAGCTGTGGAACCGGCTCGGTGACCTCCACCGTTCGGTTCATGTCGGGCAGGAGGTGATTGAAGGCCCGGATGGTCGACAGCGCGAGGCGGAGGTGCTTTATATCGGTGCCTCGCGGGGGTTTGCTCTTCTGGAGGAGATGGACCGGGCGGCTTCACGGGGGCCGTCCGGTGAGGCTGAGGGGTGGCAATGGGGGGCGGTGAGAGCGGATTCGGTGGCACGGGCTCTGAGTATGTACCGGAATGAAAAGGCACCTGGTTTCGTTCATTTGCCCCTGAGCACGGGAGGTACGGCGAGATGAATCGGACGCGCTGGATGTTTCCATCATTTATCACTCTGCTCTGTCTGTTGATGATTCCAGGGGGCTACCTGTGGGCGACCTCATCGGAGGAGCAGATCGAGCAGGCCGGTAAACGGCTGGAAGAAGATATAGAGGATGCCCGGGAGGAGCTTTCCCGGCTGGATCGGGAGGTGTCGGACGAGCGAGCTGATATGAGGCGCGGGATCGATCGGATTGAGCAGGAGACAGACCAATTACAGGAAGAGCTGGAGGAGGAGCGTCGCGCCGCCGGGAAGCTGGATCAGGAGGGCGAAGATCTCGACCGGGCCAGTGATCGGCACGGAGAGGTCTTTGAATTTATACTGTCGGCAACTGAGGATTACCGCAGAAATCTGGGCGCGCATCTGAGCGGAGTGGGGGGGCAGATGTATGGGGACGAGCTGGAGGAAATTGATCGGAAACTGGACTCGGAATCGGAAAAAAAGCGCCTGGGAACCGTTGAGGACCTTTTGAATCTGTCGCGTGAGCATGTGACTCATCGATCCGAAGGACATGTGATTGAGGGGAAGGGGCTTGATAAGACCGGTATGGTCCATGAGGGGGATATGCTTATGATCGGGCCGTTCACCTATTTCCATGCCCCGTCATTGACCGGCGTTGCGTTCCAGCGCAGTGGTGCTGCGCTGCCGTCGGTTTATGAGATCTCCGACTCCTCCGGCACAGAAGACGGTATAGCTCGGCTTGCGGGTGGTAAGAGGGCGGAGGTGCCGGTCGATGTAACCGGCGGATCGGCCATCGAGTTCGCCGATACCCGTGACAGTCTCATGGAACATCTGAGGAAAGGGGGCATCACTATGATACCGCTGCTCGGTCTGGCGGCGCTGTGTCTGGTGGTGGGACTCTATAAATTCGTGACCCTGCACAGGCTGGAATCCGGGCAGAGCGGTCGGGAAGTGGAGGACATACTTGCGCTGCTGGAGGGGGGCAGGGTCGAAGCGGCCAGGGAGGAAGCCGGGAATCTGGGAGTCCCGCTTGGGCCCGTAATCCAGGAGGGTGTGCAGCATGCAGAGGCGCCCAAGGAACATGTGGAGGAGATCATGTACGAGCGACTGCTGTCACAGATCCCGCTCCTTGAGAAATATCTGACGGTTCTGGCGGTGGGGGCGAGTGCAGCCCCCCTGCTGGGCCTGCTCGGTACGGTGACCGGTATGATACGCACTTTTGATCTTATCACGGTGTTTGGCACCGGTGATGCCGGAAGGCTCTCGGAGGGCATATCCGAAGCTCTTGTTACGACCGAGTTCGGGCTGATCATTGCCGTGCCCGCCCTCCTCATGCACGCGTATCTGGCAAGGAAGGTGAAAAAAACAATTAGCAACACTCAGCAGGCGGCCATAATGTTCGTGAACGGTCTGAAACTGAAAGCATGATGACTATGGAAATGGTGTGGAGCTGGGATACAACTGAGCAGATTGCCCCGTCCATTGTTGATTACTGGAAAGCGGGCGGCTGGCCGCTTCTCCCCCTTGGCATTGTGGCGCTGATCCTCTTCTGCCGGTACTTTCTGATACGGGATGAGTTGAACCGGGCCCTGAGCACCCCGGATGCTGCCATGGGTGAGCTTGAGAAGGCGGTAAGTGAGGGCGGAGACCTGCAGGGGGTGTATCGAGAGGCCGGCCGCTGGAGCGGAGCTGTCGCCCGGATTGTGCGACACACGGCGGCCAGGATGCAGGCCGGTCTGCCGTTCAGGTCAGCATTCAAACAGTGCCGTGAAGCGGAGCTGGCTCGTTTCTCGGATTCTTTTGTTGTGCTGGCCGGCATCGTTGCGGCCGCCCCGCTCCTGGGGCTGCTGGGTACAGTGCTCGGTATGGTGGAGACATTTGAGGCTGTGGGGCAGGGCGCGGCGGACGGCGCTGATAGCGTTGCGGACGGAATCAGCAAGGCTCTTCTCACGACTCAGGCTGGACTCGCGGTAGCCGTTCCCGGTACATTCGCCCTCGCGCACCTGCGCAGGAAGCTGCGGAGTCTGCGCAATAAAATAGACCGGTGCGAAAGCCATCTGAATGTGATCTTTGAGACCCGTCAGGGTCCGGAATAAACGGATGAACTGCCGGAAAGTAACAGTTTATGAATGATTTACGACGAATAGATATGGACGATGCCACCTCGGCACCGAGGATCGATATATCGCCCCTGATAGATATGGTCTTTCTGCTTCTGATCTTTTTCATGGTGACCACTGCGTTTGTGGAGGAGACCGGTGTGGACGTGCAGAAACCCCGTGCTGCGTCGGGGGAAGACCTGGAGAAAGAGAGTATAATGATAGCCGTTACCGAGGACGGGGAGGTCATCCACGGTGGTAAGGAGATTGGCCTGAGGGGCGTTCGGGGGCTTGTGTCACGGCTCCTGGAGCAGAAGGATCGGCCGGTGGTGTTGTTGACGGACAGAAATTCCCGCACGGGTCTGGCGGTGAAGGTTATTGACGAGTGCAAAATAGCCGGTGCCGAGACCGTGAGTCTTGCTACGGAGCAACATGACTGACAGAGACGGACCGACAGGAAACGAGATACTCCGCTATTGCCGTCAGGAAACTGTCGGGCGGTGGCGGGCGTTGATTCTGGGAGCAGCCAGTGTGGGGATCGTATTTGTTCTGTTGCCCTTTTCCGACATCTTTACGTCCGAGCCCCGCAAAGAGATGCAGGTTCGCACGGTGGAAACGGTCCGGATGAGACCGGATCCGCCGGAGATGAAACCGCCGGATCGGGAGGAGAGTGCAGAGCCGGAGGATTCGGAGCAGGCAGAGGTGAAGGATCCGGAGCCGACGAACGAAAAACCGCAGGAGATGGAGTCCACGGCATCCGACCCGTCACTGGAGCTGAGCACACCGGAGGTTGGTGGTGATTTTTCCATGGATTTTGATCACTCGCCGGCTCCTTCAGGTGGAAGTGCCGATGATCCGGATCAGGGTCCGGACGTCTCGTCCGGGCCGTTCGGGCTGGAAGAGGTGGATTCGGGCCCGAGGGCCGTAAAACAGATGCGTCCCGCTTATCCCTACCGTGCGCGCCGCCGCGGTCGAGAAGGGTGGGTGGAGGTGGAATTCACCGTTACCCCCGAGGGAGAGGTGGAGGATGTCAGTATCGTGGACTCGGAGGGCGGCGGCGAATTCGAGAAGAGCGCCAAAGAAGTCCTCTCCCGATGGGAGTTTGAGCCCGGCCGCCGCGATGGGCGGGAGGTGCCGGTGGTCGTTCGGACCACCTTCAATTTCGAGCTGGAATGATTTCTGGACGGGACATAACTCATGAAACGGAAAGCAGCTTTGCGGAGAAACAACGGGCACATATCGTCACGGCCTGCAGGTGGTGGCATCCACTGGTGGGTCCTGGTAAGTGGGGTCGTCGGATTTCTGATACCTTTTTGTGTGATGGGTGCCGAACAGAACGATCCCCACGAACCCGAACCCTCGGCCGGGGAGGTAAAGCTTCTTGAGAAAGCTGAAGAGGCCGCCAGAGAGGAGGCATCCGGCGCGATCGAGATCATTGAGGAGGGATTGGATGCGGACTCCAGCGCGGCGCTTCCCTTCGCCCTGGGGGTGTATCGCCGGGAAGAGGGCGAACTTCGGGCAGCGGCCGATGCGTTCGGGGATGCGCTGGAGCGGAAGGACGACTTTCACCGCGCACGGATGAATCTCATCGGAACCCTTTTCGAGTGCGAGGATTATGATGCGGCGGCGGGCCACCTGGTGCGCCTGACTGATTCGGAGTACGGGCGGGAGGGCGAGGTCTGGAAGCTGCTCGGCTATGCGCACCTTATGAACGGAGCGGCCGTCGGAGCGGAGGAGGCTTACCGCCGGGCGGCAATATACAGGCCGGATGATCCGGATGTCGCTTCGGGTCTCATTCAGGCGCTGATCAAACAGGATCGAGTGGATGCGGCGCGGGCGGTGGCTGTGCAGGAACTGAAGCGTCGGCCGATGGACCGGGAGCTCTGGATGTTCGCCGTCAACGCGGACCTGGAGAGGAGTCGGCCGGAAAAGGCCATCGTGAGACTTGAAACGGCCCGGCGGCTGGGAGTTCTGGATGAGGAGGGGATGCTCACACTCGGGGATTTATACCTGAAGGAGGATCTCTATGCCGGAGCCGTGAATGTGTACCAGGAGGTCGCCGCGCTGGAGGATCCCCCGCCCGAGCGTCTTGTTCGTGCTGTGGAGGCGTTTCTGAACCTCGGCCAGCCGGAGAAAGCCTCGCAGCTGCTGGATGCGTGGTCCGGCCCCAGAGAGGAGTCGTTGCCCGAGGCCATCCGGGCGCGGCTTTTGCGGGCGCAGGGGCGTCTGTGCGAGGAGGAGAAAGACCGGGAGGGGGCCCTTGAGTTCTATGACCGGGCGCTCCGGCTGGATCCTCTGGATGCAGAAACTCTGCTGCGTGCGGGGAATGTGCTGCGGCAGGAAGGAGAACTGGAGGCAGCGGTCGTGAAATACGAACGCTGCGCGCGACAGAATGAGGAGTATAGGGCCCGGGCGTATGTCCGGTTGGCCCAGATACATGTGGAGAGGGACAGGCTGGAAAAGGCCGTGGAGCTGCTCAGGAAAGCGCTTGAGATCGAGGAACGGGGCTATATCCGGGATTACCTGCGCGAGGTCGAACGGGCGATTCAGTCATAGCCCG
>JBKHGK010000126.1:0-5801 GCA_046539705.1 Candidatus Brocadiia bacterium
GTACGCCGACATCTCCCTGAAGCATATAGATACACTTCTCTTCGATCTTGATTTGACCGTCTTCGGGCACTGAAACCGGGGAGGCTCCTCGCACGTCGAATATTTCCGCCTCCTCGCCCGCCTCGAGCATAAGCTCATCGTAGGACCAGAGGACCCTCACGGCGTCCTCCTCTCTGGACGAACGCCACATTATTCCGCGGTCGTCCGGAAGCAATCTCGGATACTGCATGTGTTCTTTAACCCCCGCAAAGGCGGTATTTATCTCGGCAAATTCCGCCTCATACCATTCCGGCAGAGTCGGACGTTCACCATCATTCGCCCCGAAGGGAATTCCGTAGCACAGACGACAGGAATATCCACGGAAATATGCCATCCCGGGTTTATCCTCCTCTATCACCTCCACATAGGGAAACTCCGCAATCGTATTTTCGTAGAGGACTTCATTGCCGTTCACGCCCGAAAACTGCATCTCCGGCAGCAGCAACCCCATCGGCCCGCAGCCGTCACATCCGCCCCGCACCCCCATGGATTCCAGAGCCTGCATGAATGCGATTTTCAGATCCAGAACAACATCCGGAGATAGTGATTCGGCCAGGCTCGGCGGTAGTTGAGACGGATTGCCCAGAAGATACAGCGCATCCACCTGCGCATCGCTCAACGTCCCGTCCACCAGATCCTCCATATCGTCCCGCTCCGGCAACGGCTGATCCTCGTCCCATTCTTTCAGAATGCTGGCAAGATTGACCATCATCCCGACTTCCATTCCCAGTTTGCGGATAACCTCAGCCGCCTCGGGGACGGTCCTGCTGACCTTTTCCGACAAACTGTTGTCATGATAATACTGTGAGGCCACCACATCTCCATGCATGAGATCGGGTATGATAATCTCCTCACACCCCGCATCCGCAAGCTGCTTAATCCCCCGCTGAACCTCGTCCCCTCTGTGCCATATTCCCTCTTTCAAGAAGCCCGGCACATTGACCGGTTCCAGCGAGATATCTCTTTCCTCCCGGAATTGTTCATTCAAATCCCTTTTTATGTCTGCATAAGTATTCAGGCCCTCGGCATCATCTTCGATCTCCTCATCCAGACACATCACCCGATGCGGTGAGGTTTCAAGTGATCCACCGTTCGGGGACGATTCGCCGGTCAGCTGATGCCAGTGCACGATATAGTTGCGTCCCGAATCCTTCTGGATGACGGTCCTGCAATTGTTCTCGCCATCAAATGTTCCAACCAGAGCATTATGACGATCAAACTGATAGGTAAAGCCCTGCATTTCCGAGACCAGAGGTTTCATCTGAGCCCCTTCCGAGCCTCCGTCACCGGCCGAGGAACTCGTGAACTCATCCTTTTTGTTCTGTATCTGTTTCAGCGGGCTGGCCGTCCGCCCCGGGACCACGAGATTATTTCTGGTCCCCGAACCCCCTATCTCCCACGTTCCACGATCATGGATGCATACGGGCCGGTATTTCCGGGAACGAAACTTATAGGCATAGGAGAACCCCCGTAACTCCCGACCTCCCAGCGTCCTGTTTACCTCAGCAAGTTCAAGAGTGAGCTCCCCACCTCGGTCCCGTTCAGGCGAGCAATTCCATTCGGTGACATTCCATAACCCTCCCTCTTCACTGGCCGGGTCACGATGACCACAGGTGTTGATATACGGACGATATGTGATCACCACCGATTCATCGTCATTTTCCTCGATTTCCTCCACCTCCAGGCAGCTTACCTGATATCCCTCCGCCGTGCTGACCAGCGGAAACACCGGAAGCTCATCGTCGCGAATATCGGTGCGACCACATTTGACCCGTCCGATACCGCCGCAGTTGTCGCCTTCAGTATAAATTTCCACTGATACAGCATTATCAAATTCAACCCACAAATGCTCCTGAAACTCTTTAATTTGCATAAACTTTCTTCCGGAAAAGAGGTAAGTTCAGAATTGGGGAGAGATACAGTTTATAACGTTTTCGGGGGAATTTTGCAAATCCGTTCGCCTTGAAGCAATGTCTTCTTCAACCTATACTGTCCCCCATCCTGGCTGAATTACCCAATCATGTGCAATTGAGGAGTTAAACTATGCATCTGGGACTGGTGACTTACAACCTGGCGAAGGACTGGGACCTATCCACAATCATAGAGATGTGCAGCGAGCATAATTTCGATGGTGTCGAACTGCGGACCACCCACGCGCACGGCGTGGAAGTCGACCTGTCCGCCGAACAGAGAGAACAGGTCAGACGCCAATTCGCCGATTCACCCGTCACGCTTGCCGGCCTGGGCAGTGCCTTTGAATACCACTCTCCCGATCCCCAGGAGGTGCGGACAAACATTGAAGGAACCAAGGAATATGCCCAGCTCGCTGCGGACGTTGGAGCACCGGGCGTAAAGGTCCGCCCGAATGGGCTGCCCGACAGTGTGGAGGAGGATCAGACGTTGCAGCAGATAGGAGAATCACTGGCCGAATGCGCCGACTATGCGGAAGACCTTGGAGTGGAAATTCGGTTGGAAGTGCATGGCCCTGAAACCAGCGACCCCGCCCGTATCCGTAAAATTATTGATTACGCGGATCACCCCAATGCGCTCGTCTGCTGGAACTCCAATCCCGGCGAAGACGAAGACGGGAGCATAAAGAAAAACTTCAACATGCTGGCCGATGACATCGCACTGGTGCACATGAGGGACCTCTGCACCGACGATTATCCCTGGGCGGAGCTGATCCGACGGCTCGAACAGATCAACTACGAGGGGTTCTGCCTGGCGGAGATACCGGCCAGTGATCAGCCGGGCCGGATCATGGATTACTACAGAACCATCTGGGACGCCTATCGGGAACTGGCAAGCCTCCAGCTGGAATGTGGGTGCTGACGACCCGTGAAATATGCGGGAAAAGCGCCGGCAATGGGTTACTCTCCGGTGCTCACCAATGTGGAGAGCTCCTCGACCACCGGTTCCATGGCGGGGGAGAGATCTTCGCGGCGCAGTATGAGACCAAAAGGGGTGCCCTGCACCAGAACTTCGCCGCCACCGGTCACAAAGGCGCTCCAGCTTCCGGTTCCCGCCCTGAATGCCAGGTGATAGACGTCCATTTGCTGCTCTCCCACTTCAAACCTTTCCGAGGCCACAAGCTGCACTTCCACCGGCTGAACTCCTCCTGCTATGGGATTAACAAACCGGATGGTCCATGTTTCCCCCGGAGACACCTGTTCAAGATCAGCTATCCCGGTGGTGGGTGATAACATATCCCCCACGAACACTTCCCGGTCATAGGGGAGATGTTCATCAATTTTCTGTCCGCCCATCGCCCCCGTCAACTGCAGTTCCTCCCCCCTTACCGTTCCCTGCACCATCAGATCCAGCTGTTTGCTGCGCAGGCTGAAAGACTGCAATCCCGAGCCCTCCGATACCTCCGCCACAAAACGGGCCTCGAGGCTATCAACATCCGGCGCAAAATACTTTAGGAGTCCTCCGAACGAGATCTGCGTATTATTCTCTATTTCAACGTATCCCTCCCGACGGCTGATCCTGCTCCGCACCTCACCCACGCGCGAATCCCCCCGGTAAAACCCCATGACCACCTCCCGTTCGTCCTGCTCACCCTCAAGAAGCCGATCATAGGAGGGCGGAACCCGACGGATAAACAGCTCCGGCAGCCTTTCCCGCAGCAGTGCCCCCCACATGACGGCAAAAAACGCCGCTATCCCCAGCACCACTATATGTCGCATGATTTTCATCGTCCGTCTCATCCATCATTTTTAAAAAATTCGATCCAGAAATCCGCCTCTTCCTCGGCGAGCCCGCTGTATTTTTCATCGGGTTCATCATACCGGGCGGTATCATCGTCCTGTCCCATAACCCGACGCGCCCGGTCTATGAACTCCTCCGACCCAAACACTCGCGCCTCGCTTCCTTCGGCCGCCCTGCACACCCGGGGCGTATCACTGACGACGTAGACGCGATCTCTCTCGGCCATTCTATTCGCCGGGCCTGCGACCCACCTGGCGCATTCCTCATCGGCCTCCAGATTTCTCATTTTTACCCGCCCATGCTGCTCATACGGAGGCAGAACCTCCCCCGTGCCCGGTGCCCCGAACACCAGCTCCACATCGCAATCCTGCCGTTCCGCGTAGCGTGCCAGCCAGAGAGCAGCATTTTTCCGGCTGGTCGCCGTATCTCCAGTGACAACAACTCCGGCCACTTTGTCGTCAAGAGCCCGCAGAAAATCGTTTCCTTCCACAAATACTTTCATAGCTTATCCATTCGAACGTGTCTGAATTCGTGACTCCAGAGTCTCGCTGGCCCATTCAAGACCACCATCAATGATAACCCCCGCCGTCCGACCCCGTAAACCTGCATTTTCAAAAGGTGTATTCCGGGAACGCGAGGCCATCCGGTGCCCCCTGACAGTCCATTCCTGGTCCGGGTCGATAATCGCCACATCGGCCGGTTCCCCGGTTTCAAGATTCCCGGCATCGAGACCGAATATACGGGCGGGCCGGGAGCTGAGCAGCCGCACAGCCTCAGACGCCTCCATATATCCCGGATGCACAAAATGCGTCAGAACGAGAGCGAGCGTGGTTTCCAGTCCCACGAAACCGCTCGCTCCCTCCTGTTTATCCGCATTCGTATGCGGAGCATGGTCGCTTGCAATCACATCGATCCGGTCCTCGGCCAGGGCTTTACATAGCCCCTGCCGATCGTTTTCTCTCCTGAGGGGTGGATTGACGACGGGACACTCACCCTCATCATACATATCCGAACTCAGAAGCAGGTGATGAGGGGTGACCTCGCAGGTAAAGTGTCCCTCCGGCCGCCGGGTGGCCTCCACGCTCGCGGGCAAGGAGAGATGGGAGAAGTGCACGGTGGTCCCGTAGCGGGCGGCCAGGGTGCAATCACGTTCAACATAATGCGTTTCATTCCAGTACGGTCTATCGGGGACAAAACCACTGTCCACCCCGCTCCGGTAGGCCGCAAGGGCCCGGTCCGAATCCTCGCAGTGGGGGCTCAGCGGCAGCCCGACCCGGGCTGCCCGGCGACAGATCTCTCGCATAAGGTCCGCACTGACCACCGGATCGCCATCATCACTCAGTGCCACCACTGCCGGCTCCCGGGCAAGTTGTTCAATGTCGGAGAGCTCGGTCCCCCCTCGGCCCGCCGTCATCGCCCCCTTGAAATACATTTTGACGGGGGCCGCCTGCTCCGCGCGATCGGCGACCTCCCGTATCACGCCGCGGTCCGCCAGGGGCGGGTCAGTGTTGGGTTCGCAAATAACGGAGGTGTAACCGCCCCTCATTGCCGCCCGGCCGCCCGTCTCAAATGTTTCCTTATTGGTAAACCCCGGTTCCCGGAAATGGACATGCGGATCCACCAGACCCGGCCATGCCCAGAGCCCTTCTCCATCGACCATCGTAACATCACAGCGACCGGCCTGGAGCAACTCATCGGCTGCTCCGTCTGTCCCCACCCCGCGCACCACACCGTCGGCAATCACGAGGTCACCCTGCTCATCAACATCCGTTTCAGGATCAGTGATGCGCACGTCCCGGATGATCAGCACGTTTTCCCCGGGCCTCCCGGTGGAATTATTCTTTGTCAACATTGACTCCTGACTAAATAGCAATTCAGCACGGGCAATGGTTTCAGACGGCGACAAAAGCTGGGCCCGGGACTCAGGGCAGATTCGCGGGTATTCCCGTTTTGGTCCGACTCCCTTATCCCCGGGCCAAACGCCTTATACCCGTATATTTCACGAACAGCAGGCTGTTCTTAGAGATGGCGTGCTGACGGCTCGGTCCCGC